>CAZTQF010000097.1:0-7646 GCA_964615255.1 uncultured candidatus Brocadiaceae bacterium
GATCCGCGCGGGCCCGCCGTGGGCGCTCGTCAAGAACACCAAGCCGTGCGCGGCGACAGGCGTCGGCACCGGGATGTCGCCGGTGCCGCTCAGCCACCAGAGCGCCGCGCCGGAGTCCAGGTCATAGCCGCCCATGTGCTTGTAGCCGTTGAGCACGAGCTGCCGGCGGCCTGCGCTGGAGACGTGCACCGTCGGCGTGCACCACGTCGGCGCCTCGTCGCGCTCGGTCCGCCAGAGCTGCTCGCCGGTCGCGACGTCAAACGCCGCGACGAAGCTCTGCGACTGGTGGTCGGCCTGGATGTAGACGCGGCCTTCGTGGATGACCGGCGAGCTCGCCCATCCCCACTGCGCGCTCGGGACGCGGAAGAAGCCGGCGTCCAGCACGCCGAACTCCTTCTTCCACAGCAGCTCGCCGTCTCGGTCGAAGACGTGCAGGCCTTCGGAGCCGAAGAACACCGCTACGTGCGCGCCGTCGGTCGCCGGCGTGGACGCAGCGTGCGAGCCCTTCGGGTGGCGCTTGACCGCGGGCACGCCGGCCCACGCGACCTTCGACCATCGGAGGGCGCCGTTGGCGCGGTCGAAGCAGAGCAGCCGAAACTCGTACGGGGCGCTGTCCTCGACCGGCTTGATGTCGCCGTAGAGGCCGACGCGCAGCTCGCCGTCGCCGTCGTCGCCGCCACGGACCGCTGTCGTCACGTAGACGCGGTTCCCCCAGATCACCGGCGACGCGTGCGACAGGCCGGGGACGGGCGCGGACCACGCGATGTTCTCTCCCTGCTCAACGTCCCACGTCGTCGGCGTCGCGTAGCCGTCGGCGTAGCCTCGCGCGCGGGGCCCGTGAAACGACGGCCAGCTGGTCTTCGCGTCGTCCTGTGGTGTGGTGGCGGGGAGCGCTGCGCAGACCAGGGTCAGCGCAGCCGGCAGCGTGATCCGGTGCAGGGAGCGCGTGGGCATGACGCGCCATCATGGCACGGCGTCCGAGATCTGCCGACAGCGAGGCCGCAGGAGGAGAGGGATCGCGGGCCGCAGGTGGTCAGGTCGCCGCGCGGCCGTCTACTGCCACGAGTAGGCGGCCAGGCCGTTCTGTTCGCGCACGATCAGCTGGCCGCCGTCGACGCAGAGGTGCGCCCAGGTCTGGCTCTCGGAGATCGCGAGCGTGTCGACGATCTCCAGGTCCTTGGGGTTGTGACGAATCAGGTGCAGGTCGCCGGCGTCGGTCAGGGCGAGCATGCGATCGCCTTGCGCGACCAGCGACCAGTACTCGTCGGACATGCCGCTCGAGCGCCAGACCTCTTCGCCGCTCTCGAGGTCGACGCACGCGAACCGCTTGGCCCGCAGGTAGAGGTAGGCATACTTGCCGATCACCACGGGCGAGGTCATGTTGCCCTGCGCGCGGTTGTTCCACGCCTCGGTGACCTCGAAGGTGTCGTCGCTGGCGGCGACGTCGAAGCGGTGGGCGCGGCCGCCGTAGGCCGAGATGAACACCGAGTCCTTGTAAGGCTGCGGCGTGAGGATGTTCATGCCGCGGAACGCGCGCACCTTCTGGGACCAGAGCACGGCGCCGTCGTCAGGCGCGATCCCCGCGAGCGTCGTGCGGCTCTGGACCACGAGCTGCTCCTGGTCGGCGATCGTCGCGAGCGTCGGCGAGCTGAAGGCGCTGCCGAACATGCCGCCGCCGTCCTGCATCGCGCGCCACACGGTCTCTCCGGTGCGCTTGTCGACCTTGACGACGCTCGCGCCTGCTTGCACGTAGACGTGGTCGGCGGTGACCAGCGGCGAGCAGACGAAGCCGAAGTCCGGCTTCGGCGCGTCGAAGCGCTCGACGAAGTCCGCGCGCCAGCGCTCTTCGCCGGTCTCCTTGTTCAGGCAGACGAGCACGTCGAGCATGCCCGCGACGTAGAGCGAGTCCTCGTCAACGGTCGGCGTCGACCGGATCCACGACCCGTTCTTGGCGGCGAAGAAGGGCACCTTCATCGCGCCTGCCCAGGACGTCTGCCACAAGCGCTCGCCGGTCTTGCGGTCGTAGGCCGTGACGACCTCGTCCCGCTTGTCGACGGTCTCGGTGGTGTAGACCGTGGTCTCGTCGACGACCGGGCCGGAGTAGCTGGGGCCCAGCTCGACGCGCCAAAGCCGCTCGACGCGGTCCGCGGTCAGCCGTTCGGGCCACCAATCGCCGGGACAGTGGCCGTTCCGCGCGGGGCCGCGCCACTGGCGCCACACGCCGCTCGGCGCGTCCGGGCGGGGGAGCCCGATGAGGGGGCGGGCCTGGGCGCAGATCGCCGTCGCTGGGAGCGCGAGGGCGACCGAGAGAGCGAATCTATGCGACGCGGACATCGTCACGTGTTCGTAGCTCGAGGGGCGGGGGATGCAGGCAATCGCCGCTGCGGCCGTAACATGCTCCCATGCATCAGCTTCTCGGATGGGCGCTCAGTCTCGCGCCGCTCGCCGCGCAGGCGGCATGGCCGGACTTCCGGGGGCCCGGCCGCGACAGCGTCGTCAGAGAGGCAGCGGTGCCGCTCTCGTGGAGCGAACAGCAAAACGTCCGCTGGAAGGTCGCGATCCCTGGGGAGGGCTGGTCGTCTCCGGTCGTCTGCGAAGGGCGCGCGTGGATGACCACCGCCACCGAAGGCGGCCGCAAGATGCACGTGGTCGCTGTCGACGTCGCGTCGGGCGAGGTCGTGCACCGCCGCGTGGTCTTCGAGGTCGACGCGGCCGGCAAGAAGAACGCCCTCAACAGCCACGCGTCGCCGTCGCCGGTCATCGAGCCGGGTCGCGTCTACGTGCACTTCGGGACCTACGGCACCGCCTGCATTGACACAGAGACCTTCGAGGAGGTCTGGCAGCGCCGGGACATCAACTGCGACCACATGGAAGGGCCCGGCTCGTCCCCGGTGCTGGTCGACGGGCTGCTGGCCTTCCATGTCGACGGCGGCGACGTGCAGTTCGTGACGGCGCTCGACAAGCGCACCGGCGAGACCGCGTGGCGCACGGATCGCTCGATCGACCTGAGCAAGATGCAGAAGGACCTCCGCAAGGCCTACTGCACGCCGATCGTCGCCGAGTTGGACGGCCGCGAGGTGCTGATCAGCCCCGGCGCGCACGCCGCGATGGCCTACGACGTCCGGACCGGCGAAGAGCGGTGGCGCGTGCGCTACCAGGGCTTCTCGCTGGCCGCGCGGCCGATGTGGGACGGCGAGCGCGTCTACATCGCGACGGGCTTCATGCGTGCGCAGCTCTACGCCGTGGCGCTTCGCGGCGCGGGCGACGTCACCGACGAGGCGGTCGCCTGGAAGTGGCGCCGCAACGTGCCGAAGATGTCCTCGCCGCTGCTCGTCGACGGCCGCGTCTTCATGGTCGACGACGGCGGCTACGCCACCTGCCTCGACGCGGCCACGGGCGAGGCGGTCTGGCGCCAGCGCCTCGGCGGCGAACACTGCAGCTCGCCGCTGTGCGTCGGCGACCGGATCTACTTCTTCGACCGAGAGGGGCGCACCGTCGTGCTGGCGCGGGCGGACGACTACCGGGTGCTCGCGGAGAACCACCTGGACAGTGGCTTCATGGCCTCGCCCGCGGTCGTCGGGGACGCGCTGCTGCTCCGGACCAAGACCCACCTCTACCGCATCGAGGCGGGAGAGTAGCCGTGGTCCTCAGCTACCTGCGATCGTCTCGCGTCGTGGTCTGCGCGCTGCTCGTCGCCGCGGCGCCGGTCGCCCAGGACGCCGCAGAGTCCGCTTGGAGCCGGTTCCGAGGCCCCAACGGCGCGGGGATCGCCGCCGGCGGGCGCTACGAGGCCGAGATCGGGCCGGAGCAGCGCGTCATCTGGAAGCGCGCGTTCCCGCCCGGCCACAGCTCGCCGGTGTTCAGCGCGGAGCGCGTCTTCCTCACAGCCGTGGAGGACGACCGGCTGTGGACCTACGCGCTCGACCGCGAGACCGGCGCGACGGTCTGGCGGCGGGAGGCGCCGCGGCCGCGGCGCACGACGTTCCACGGCAAGAACGGACCGGCCGCCGCGTCTGCCGCGGTCGACGAAGACACGGTGGTCGTGTTCTTCGACGAGTACGGGATGCTCGCCTACGACCACGACGGCGAGGAGCGCTGGCGTATGCCGCTCGGGCCGTTCTTCAACATCTACGGGATGGGCGCGTCGCCGGTGCTGGTCGAGGGGGTGGCGGTCCTCGCCTGCGACGACGGCAAAGACAGCTACGTGCTCGGCGCGGACAAGCGGACCGGAGAAGAGCTCTACCGGGTCGCGCGCCCCGACGCGGTCAGCGGCCACTGCACGCCGGTCGTCTACCGCCCCGACGGCAAGCCGGTGCAGTTCCTGCTGCCGGGTTCGTTCGTGCTCGACGCTTACGAAGTGCGGACGGGCGAGCGCGTGTGGTGGGTGCGCGGGCTGCCCTGCGAGATGAAGTCGGTGCCGGCGCTGCGCGGAGACACGCTCTGGATCCACGGCTACGGCAGCCCGATGAACGACCGCGGCAAGCAGCTCGAGCTGCCGGGCTTCGCGGACGCCCTCGCAAAGATGGACGCAGACGGCGACGACGCGCTGTCGCGCGACGAGCTCGAGGAGCGGCGGGTCCGGTCGTGGTTTCCGTTCCTCGACCTCGACCGCAGCGGCGGCCTGGACGCGGGCGAGTGGCGGCTGTGCCGGGCGTCGTTCGCGTCGGTCAACGCAGCGATGGCGATCCGCTGCGGCGGGGAAGGAGACCGGACCGAAGACGCTGTGCTGTGGCGCTACTACCGCTCGATCCCGCAGCTGCCGTCGCCGCTGGTCCTGGGGGACGTCTACTACCTCGCGTCGGACCAGGGCGGGCTGGTCACCACGATCTCGGCGAGCACCGGCGAGCGCATCGCCAAGGCGCGGGTCGGCGACGCGGGGGACGCCTACTTCACGTCGCCGGTCGCCGGCGACGGCAAGGTCTACCTGCTGGGCGAGTCGGGGGTGCTGACCGTGCTCCGCGCGGGCGGGCTCGAGGAGCTGCACCGCGCCGACTTCGGGGAGCCCTGCTTCGCGACGCCCGCGCTCGTGGACGACAGCGTCTGGATCCGGACGGAAGGGCACCTCTACCGCCTGGGAGCGCAGCGGTGAGGTCCGGCGCGCGCCTCCTCGCCGCGCTCATCGGCGCGACCCTCCCCTTGGCAGCGCAGGAGTGGACGCGGCTCCGCGGGCCGAAGGGGCAGGGCATCGGCGTGGCCGACCTGCCGGCGGCGCTCGGCGCCGAGCACGTGCGCTGGCGCGTCCCCGCCGGCGGCGGGCACTCGTCGCCGGTGCTGTGGGGTGCTGCGCTGTTCCTGACGAGGGTCGGCCGCGAGCAAGGACGGCGCGAGGTGGTGTGCTTCGACGCGGACACCGGCGAAGAGCGGTGGGCGACCGCGTGCGCCTTCGAGCCGCACGGCCAGCACTCCCTCAACAGCTTCGCGTCGTCGACGCCCGCGGTCGACGCGGACGCGGTCTACGTGCTCTGGACCTCGGGCGAGCGGTTGATCGCGCAGGCCTTCGACCACGCGGGCGAGGCGGTGTGGCGCCGCGACCTCGGGGGGTTCTCCAGCAACCACGGCAGCGCCTCTTCGCCGGTGCTGTGCGGGGATCTGCTGGTCGTCGCCAACGAGCACCAGGGCGCGGACTGCTTCGTGACCGCGCTCGATTGCCGGACCGGTGCGCCGCGCTGGCGGCTCGAGCGTGAGCCAAAGGGCAGGTTCGCGTGCTACGCGCCGCCGCTGCTCTACGAGCCCAGCGGCGGCGAGCCGGTCCTGCTGCTCGCGAGCTACCTACGCGGCCTGGCGGCGATCGAACCCGCCACGGGCGCGCTCCGGTGGGAGACCGACCTCGGCTTCAAGAACCGCTTCATCGCAGCGCCCGCGCTCAGCGGAGCGCGGCTGCTGGTCAACGCCGGCAGCGGCGACGCGGGGCGCGAGTGCGTCGTCTTCGACCTCGCCGGCGGCGCGAAGGAGGTCCCCGAAGTGCGCTTCCGCGTGCGCCGCTCGCTGCCCTACGTGCCCGCGGCGATCGCGGTCGACGGCTGCTTCTACCTGTTCGCCGACGGCGGCTTCTGCAGCTGCGTCGACGCCGACAGCGGCGCAGTGCGCTGGCGGGAGCGGACCGACCATCGCTTCTTCAGCTCGCCGGTCAGCAACGGCCGCGCGATCTACCTCGGCGACCGTGAGGGCCGCCTGCTCAGCTTCGCGCTCGACCGGCACGCGGTGCTCGGCAGCGTCGACCTCGGGGCGCCGATCTTCGCGACGCCCGCGCTGGCGCGGGGTCGGATGTTCGTGCGCACGGCCGAGGAGCTGGTCTGCGTCGGGGCTGCGCGCCACTAGCGAGCTACTTCTCGCCGAGGCAGTACAGGTTGTCGTGGCCGCGCAGGTACATGCGGTCGCCGATGACGATCGGGCTCGCGTCGAACGCGTCGTCGAGCTCGTTGGTGGCGAGCTCTTCGTAGGTGCTGCCGGCCTTGAGGACCTTGGTGACGCCTTCGCGCGAGACGAGGTAGACGCGGCCGTCGGCGGCGAGGGGCGACGCGTAGACGGTGCGCAGCCCCGACAGGCGCTGCCCCTCGTAGTGGACCGCGCCGGTCTTGGCGTCGATGCACGAGAGCACCGCGTTGTTGCTGCGCAGGAAGTAGATGTCGTCGTCGAGCAGCAGCGCAGACGGCACGTAGGAGGTCTGGCGCTCGTGGGTCCACAGCACCTGATCGCTGTCGGTGATGTCGCCCTTGGCGCCCTTCAGGCGGATGGCCTGCAGCATCGCGCCGCGGAACCCGCTCATCAAATAGGCGACCCCGTCCCGCACGATCGGCGTCGGGATGGTGTTGGCCGTCATGCCCTTGCAGGACCAGACGACCTTGCCGGTCTTGAGGTCGTAGGCGCGCGAGGCGTTGGTCGCGTTGACGATCACCTGCTTTCTGCCGTTGACCTTCGCGACGACCGGGGTCGACCAGCTGGTCGGCTCGTCGCGGGGCTGCCGCCACCGGTCCTCGCCGGTGCGAGCGTCGAGGGCGAGCATGTACGAGTCGCCCTCGTGGTCCCAGTTGACCAGCAGGGTGCCGTCGACCAACGCAGGCGAGCTGCCTTCGCCGAACTGGTTGCGGGTGCGCATCTGGCCGAGATCCGTCCGCGACCACACCGGCTCGCCGTCGAGCGTGAAGCAGTGCACGCCGCGGGAGCCGAAGTGCGCGTAGAGGAAGCGGCCGTCGGTGACGGGGGAGTTCGAGGCCTGGGAGCCGGTCTGGTGGCCGCGTTCGTGCGGTACGGCGCGGGCCGCGCTCTTGTCCCACAGCACCTCGCCGGTCGCGCGGTCGATCGCGAGCACGCGGAAGTCGAACACGTTGGTCGGCGCGGCGCCGCCGCCGAAGCCGCCGCGGCGCCCGCGGCGACGGCCGCGCCGTTCGCCGCGATCGTCGCCGGCGTTCGCGGGTTCGGCCGCGGCCTTCTCCTCGGTCTCGACCGCGGTGGTCAGGTAGATGCGGTCCCCCCAGATCACCGGCGTCGAGTTGCCGAGCCCGGGCAAGGGGGTCTTCCAGACGACGTTCTCGTCTTCGCTCCAGGTGACCGGCGGCTTGCCGCTCGGCACAGCGCCCGTGCCCTCGTTGCCGCGCCAGGTGGGCCAGTTGCGCTTGGGGTCCTGCGGCGCCGCCGGCGCCTCGATC
>CAZTQF010000098.1:0-7632 GCA_964615255.1 uncultured candidatus Brocadiaceae bacterium
CTGATCCAGCGCCTCGCGCAGAAGTCGCGCGCGGTCGGGATGCACGTCATCATCGCGACCCAGCGACCCTCCAAGGAGGTCGTCACCGGCGTGATCAAGAGCAACCTTCCGTGCCAGATCGCCTTCAAGGTCAACCGCAAGATCGACTCTCGGGTCATCCTCGACGAGAACGGCGCCGACAAGCTGCTCGGCAACGGTGACATGCTCTACAACCCGCCAGCCGGCGGCGTCTTGATGCGGGCGCAGGGCACCTTCGTCACGGAAGAAGAGCAGGACGCTGTCGTGCGCTATCTCGAGGAGCAGGGGCAGGCACCCGCGTTCAACCCCGACCTCGTGCAGCGGCAGAGCAGCTCGCGGCCCGGCGCTGCCGACAAGGACGACCGCTACTACGAGGCGGTCGAGGTCATCGTCGGCCAACAGCGCGGCTCGGCGACGCTGATCCAGCGCGCGCTCTCGGTCGGCTACACGCGCGCGACGCGCCTGCTCGAGCTGATGGAGGACGACGGCATCGTCGGCCCCTTCGTAGGCGCGAAGTCCCGCGAGGTGCTGCTGACCCTCGAGGAGTGGAACGCGCGCCGGGAAGCCGAGGAGCAGGCAGCCGACGAGGCGGCGTTCGAATACGAAGAAGAGGAGCTCGACGACGCCGACGATGTGGCCGAGAGCGACGACGCAGCTTCTGACGAGCACGCCGAAGAGGCGCCCGTCGACGCCGAGCAGGCGTGATCTTCCTTTCCACGTTCGCTTGTGAGGGGGGAGCCACGCCGGTAACCTCCCGCGCGAGCGTCCGGTGCTATCGGACGCGCCTCATCGGTCTCTTGGGAGGGGCGCATGAACGTGAAATCGCAGGGCACTGAGTCAGGTCTGGGTCGCGCGCCGCAAGGAAGCGGTGCTCGCACCGTCGCTGACTGGATGTGGCCGTTCCTGCTCGGCGGGGGCGCGCTCTTCTCGATCTCGGCGCTGTTCTACTACCACTTCAACCGCGTCGCGCTGGAGCCAAGGAGCTTCCTGCAGGTCGCGTTCGCGGGGCTCTACGACAACTTCGGCTGGGCGCCGACGGTCGTCTTCTTCCTGCTGGTGTTCGCCTGGTCTTTGATCTGGTTCGTCACCGGGGTGCTCGAGCGGCCGGTCTCGCGGCTCGTCCGCCTGCTGGTGATGGCCGTGATGCTCGGCGTGTTCCTCAACCTCGGGGACGGAGGCGTGGTGCGCGAGCCGCACAAGGGCGCCTTCGGCGCGTGGCTCGCCGGGAGGCTGGTCTCCGCGATCGGCTACCTGCCGAGCCTCGCGGTGGTGCTGTTCACGACCTTTGCGTCGCTGCTGCTGGCGACCGACTGGTTCTTCAGCGATTGGTTCGATCGCTCCCGGCGACCCGAAGACGCCGAGAAGGGCGTCGAGGAAGAGGTCACCGAACACCTGCGGGCGCTCGCCGACGAGTCGCTCAGCGCGTCGGAAGGGGCCGTAGCCGTCGCACCCGAGGAGTCCGCTGTGCCGGAGGCGTTCGCGCTCGAAGCCGCGGACGCCGGGCGCGCGGACCTGTTCGAGGTGGCTGCGCAGGGCGCGGACGCGGACGACGGCGATGGTGACGGCGAGGGCGAGGGCGAAGGCGACGACGCCGACGAAGACACAGGCCAAGAGGGCGACGACCAGGCGGCAGGAGAGGAAGAGGAGGTGCAAGCTGGGGAGAGCCTCGTCGTGCTCGATCCGAGCGAGCGAGAGCCCGACGAGATCCAGCTCGAGGTGGAAGCGCCGGTCATCGCGTCGCTCGATGCGATGTCGGAGGTGGCCGACGACGAAGATGAGTTCGACGACGAAGAGGCCGGCGAAGACGAAGAGATCGACGAAGAGATCGACGAAGAGATCGACGAAGAGGTCGATGAAGAAGAGATCGGCGACGAAGAGGTCGACGACGCTTGGTGCGAGGACGAGCAGGAAGGCGACGCTGAGGACAACGAGGACGCCGCGGAGGTCGAAGCCGACGATTCTTATGAGGGAGACGAGGACGACGAGGCCCTCGCAGAGGACGCGCTCGTGGAAGCCAGCGGCGAAGCGGAGGCCGCTGCCGAGGATGACCTGGACGTGGCCTCAGCCGAAGTCGAGGCTGACCCGATCGCCGAGGAGGGGGAGGAGCGCGCGGTCGAGCCAGCCGACGCGGTGGCGATCCCTCGGCCCGAAGCGCCCGTCCCAGGCGCGCCTCCGTCCCCGCCAGGGGTCGCTACCCAGGAGGACCGCGGGCGCCAGCAGAACCTGTTCGGCGTCGGCGTCGACGAGGGCCTGGTGCAGGAGGCGCGCGAGCTGCTGTCCTCGGGTCGGCGGCCGTCTGCGTCGTTGCTGCAGCGCAAGCTCCGCATCGACTACGACCTCGCGCAGGAGTTGCTGCGTGAGCTCGTCGCGCGCGGCCTGCTGGCGGCGGAGCCGCGTCCTTGATGCTGCCGGGAACTCCCGAATTCTCAACGCTTGTCCACATGCTGCCAAGGGCCCGCACCCTTGCGCGGCGGCGCGCTGCCGGTAACTAGGACAGGCTCAGCGCATGGTGGACCTTCAGCAGAACTTCGACGGCCGGGGCGTGCCGCAGAACCTGGACGCCGAGCGCTCCGTGCTCGGCGCGCTGCTGCTGCACACCGACGCGGTCGTCGACGTCACCTTCCTCAAGCCCGAGGACTTCTACCTGCCCAAGCACCAGCAGGTCTTCCAGGCGATCCTCGCGACCTACAACGCGCGCAGCGCGACCGACCCGATCGTCGTGGGCGAGGAGCTCTCGCGGCAGGGCAAGCTCGAGGAGATCGGTGGGCACGAGCAGCTGATGGACCTGATGGAGGGCGTCATCACGGCCGCTGGGGTGGTCTACCACGCGGAGATCGTGCGCGAGAAGGCGATCGCGCGGCGGCTGCTGGAGACCTGCCTCGACGTGGCGCGGCGGGCCTACGAGAACGAGAGCGAGGCCAAGGAGCTGCTCGACGAGGCCGAGCGCAAGATCTTCGAGATCTCCGGCATGGACAAGAGCGGCGACGCCGTCAGCATCGCCGACGTCCTGCAGAAGACGTTCGAGAAGATCGACCGGCTCCGGGAGCGCGACGGCCGCCTGACCGGTCTGGCGACGGAGTACTACGACTTCGACGACATGACCGGCGGTCTGCAGCCGGGCGAGCTCGTGATCATCGCGGCGCGGCCGTCGATGGGGAAGACCACCTTCGCGCTGAACCTCACCGAGCGCGTCTCGAAGTTCGACAAGGGGATCGCCTTCTTCTCGCTCGAGATGTCCAACCAGCAGGTCATCCAGAACATGCTCTGCTGCCGCGCGCAGATCGACGGCTCGTCGATGCGCAAGGGGCGCATCACGGATCAGCAGTACAAGCGCCTGCAGGAGGAGGCTGCCAAGCTCTACGAGACGCCGATCTTCATCGACGACACGCCGGGTATCTCGATCACGCAGCTGCGCGCCAAGGCGAGGCGCCTCAAGCAGAAGCACGGCATCGACATGATCGTCGTGGACTACCTGCAGCTGATGACCGGCGGCGGCCGCTTCGAGAGCCGGCAGCAGGAGATCTCGGCGATCTCCCGCGGCCTCAAGAGCGTCGCGCGGGAGCTGTCGGTGCCGGTGCTGGCGCTCTCCCAGCTCAACCGCGACGTCGAGAACCGCGACGACCACCGCCCGCGGATGAGCGACCTCCGCGAGTCCGGCGCGATCGAGCAAGACGCCGACGTGATCCTGCTCCTGCACCGAGACGACTACTTCAACCCGACCGAGGAGAACCGCGGCCTCGCCCAGGTCATCATCGCCAAGCAGCGGAACGGACCGACCGGGGAGGTCGCGCTGCGATTCTTCCGCGAGTTCATGCGCTTTGAGAACTACACGCGCAGCGCCGAGCCGATGCAGTAGCGGCGTCCGCCGCGCGGCCGTCGGTGCACTCCGGTGGCTCGCGTGCTCGGCCGCGTCGCTGGTGCTGGTCGCCCAAGAGCCACCGCCTCCTGGGCAAGGGCCGCAAGGGCCCGGCACGCGCGTGGACCGCCCGCTACCGACGATCAGCGGCGAGCTCTACTTCGAGGAGGCCGTTCAGGCGATGAACGGCAAGCCGGTCCGCGGCGTGCAGCTGACCGAGGCCGACCGCCGGGCCGGCACGGTCGCGGTCCTCGCGCCGGAGCGCGCGGCCCCGATCCTCGGGGCGCTGGAGACGCGCGTCGGGCAGCCGTTCGAGGCGCGCCGGATCTCGGCGGACTGCGCGTCGCTGTGGACCGAGCGCCGCCTCGTGGTGCGCGCCTACGCCGAAGAGGTCGAGGGTGAGATTCTGGTGACGTTCCAGGTCGACCTGCGGGTCGAGCGCTACGAGGACGTCGAGTTCGTCGGCAACGACCACCTCAGCCAGGCCGAGATCTACGCGCTCGTCGGCTTCTACGCCGGCCGTCGGACCACGCAGACCGAGGCCGAGGCGATGCGCAAGCTGCTGCTCGCTCGCTATCGTCGCGACGGCTACGCGTTCTGCAGCATCCGGCTCGTGGACCTCCCGGGCTACGGTGCTGCGCCGGGCGTGGCGGACGCCTCAGCGCCCGCGCCCAAGCGGCTGCAGGTGCTCATCGAGGAGGGCCAGAAGGTCACGGTCCGCGACGTCGACTTCGTCGGCAACCGGTCGTTCGCGGCGGATCCGATCCTGGGGCTGTTCGGCACCGAGGACTACCTCGTCCGCGACGCGCAGATCGAGAGTGAGCCGTCGCAGGGATTTCTCCGCGGCGGTGCGTTCAGCCGCGAGGTGCTCGAAGAGGACCTCGACCGGCTGCGGCTGTTCTACCGCAGTCGCGGCTTCCTCGAGGCCACCGTCGACCTCGTCGACGTCCGCTTCGCCGAAGACCGCGAGAGCGTCGACCTCTCGTTCGTGATCGTCGAGGGGCCGCGCTACCGGATCCGCTCGGTGCGGGTCGAGCACGTTTCGCCCGACCAGCAGCCGCTCGGGAGCCCGGCGCTCTACCCCGCAGCCGAGGTCGCCGAGGTGCTGCAGACCTCGCCAGGGGACTTCTACGACCACGCGCGGCTGCAGCGGGACCAGCTGGCCATCGAGGAGTTCTACGGCCGGCGCGGGCACCCGTCGGCGAACTTCCCTGGCATGCGCCAGGCGCCGCGGCAGGGCTGCCGGGTGTTCACGCCGCTGGAGACCTATGCCAGCGGCCCCGAGGTCGACGTCGTCTTCCAGGTCAGCGAGGGTTCGCCGAAGACGCTGCGCGACATCGTGATCCGCGGCAACACCTACACGCGCGACGCCGTGATCCGGCGGCGCTTCCGGGTCCTGCCCGGTGAGCGGATCGACATGGTCGAGGTGCGGCGCGCCCAGCGCCGCATCGAGAACACGCGCTGGTTCCAGGACATCACGACGATGCAGGGTCCGCGTCTGCAGATCGAGCCCGTCCCGGGAGAGCCCGACCAGGTCGACCTGGGCCTCGACGTGCAGGACGGCCAGACCGGCGAGCTCCGATGGGGTGCCGGGATCTCGACCGGGATCGGGCTGCAGGCGCAGGTGATCTTCAACAAGCGGAACTTCGACCTCTGGAACCCGCCGAGCACCGCGAACCCGATCGACGCGATCCAGGAGGTCCTCGACGCCAAGGCGTTCCACGGCGGCGGCCAGAACCTCCAGCTCCTGCTCCAGCCAGGAACCCGCCAGAGTCAGTTCGGGCTGACCTTCAAGGAACCGGACATCTTCGGCGACCACCTGGACACCTACGGCCTGGAGGTCTCGGGTCAGCGCAGGATCCGTCGGCTCCCGGACGGCTACACGGAGGACAGGCTGGGCGGCAGGATCGGCCTCTCGCGGAGCTTCACGGAGTTCCTCAGCGCCAGCGTCGCGCTGCGCCTCGAGACAGTGAACATCGACGACCTCGCGCAGGACGCGACCCGCGTCGCGTTCGACGCCGAAGGCGACACCGAGCTGCGAGGGCCTCGCTTCAGCGTCCGCTACCTTGACTACGACGACCCGCTGCGTCCGAGCGAGGGCGTAGACATGCGCCTGTCGTTCGAGCTGCTCGGCGGCGACGAGAACCTGACCAAGTGGGAGCATCGCGCCGATGTCTACTACCCGCTCACCGAGAACGAGATGGGCCACCGGACGGTGTTCCACTGGCGCCAGTTCGCGGGCTACGCCGACGAGTTCGGCAGCAGCGACGACGTGTTCCTCACCGAGCGCTACTACATGGGCGGCGCGAACCTGCGCGGCTTCGACTTCCGCCGCGCGGGCCCGAGCCAGTTCGGTCGCCCGATCGGCGGAGAAGTGGTCTACACGTCGACCTACGAGGTCTACTTCCCGCTGATCGCGACGCGTCTGCAGGGGGAGGTGCGCGACCGCGAGCTGCTGCGGTGGGTGCTGTTCACGGACGTGGGCCTGCTCGGGCTCGGGATCAACGACCCGACCTTCCGTGAGCTGCGGGCCAGCTCCGGCGTAGGCCTGCGCATCGAGATCCCGTACTTGGAGCTGCCGATCGCGCTGGACCTGGGCTGGCCGTGGGCGTTCCAGGACAGCGACGTCCGGCGGCAGCTCTACTTCTCGATCAGCCGATGACCGCGCAGCGCCGCTTCCGACGCCTCCACCGCGAGGTCCTCGTCGAGAACGACTGGCACCGCTACTGCAGGGACCGCTACGTGCAGCGCGACGGCAGCGAGGGGGACTACTACTACGTGGACATGCCGGGCAGCTGCGCGGCGATCCCGGTGTTCGATGACGGCACGATGGCGCTCGTCCGGGTGCGCCGCTACCTGCTCGGGCTCGACCTGTGGGAGTTCCCGATCGGCGGCATGCGCGCAGGCGAGCGGCCGCTGGACGTCGCGCGCAAGGAGCTGCGCGAAGAGGCCGGGCTGATCGCAGACGACTGGACCCCGCTCGGGGCCTTCGCGCCCTACAAGGGCGTCTCCAACGAGCGCTGTCACGTGTTCCTCGCGCGCGCGCTGCGCGCGGTGCCTCAGGAGCTGGAAGAGAGCGAGCAGATCACCGTGCACCGGATGCCGATCGTCGACGCGCGGCGGACGCTGGTCGACCAGGAGTGCGGCGACGGCCAGTCCCTGGCGGGGCTCGTGCTCCTCGACCGCTGGCTGGCGGCGGGCAACGCCCTGTGAGCGGCGCCCACCTGCGAGACCTCGAGCGCGCCGAGCTCGCGCTCGACGCCGCGATGGCGCTCGCGCTGCAGCACGCGCGAGCCGGCGTCGCCGTCGAGTACAAGGAGGGCGGGAGCCCGGTCACGGTCGCGGATCGAGAGGTCGACGCCCTGCTCCGAGACGCGCTGGTCGAGCCCGGCGACGGCTGGCTGAGCGAGGAGAGCGAGGACGAACCGGCGCGCCTCGGGGCCGAGCGCGTTTGGGTGGTCGACCCGATCGACGGGACGCGCTCGTTCGTCTCCGGACGCCGCGACTACTCGGTTTCGATCGGCCTGCTGGTCGATCGCAGGCCGCGCTGGGCGCGGTCGGCAGCCCCGCCAACGGCGTCAAGGTGATCGGCGGACCGGGGTTCGGCCTGCAGGTCACCGGCGCGCCCGACTGGCAGCTGCGGCGGGACGGCGAGCGGCCACGCGTCGTCATGTCGCGCAGCGAGATGAAGCACGGCGAGGCCAAGGGGCTTCACGACGTCGTGCCGGTGCAGCCGGTCGGATCGGCGGCCTACAAGC
>CAZTQF010000099.1:0-7611 GCA_964615255.1 uncultured candidatus Brocadiaceae bacterium
GCAGCCGAGGTCGCGGGTGATCTTGATCGTCTCCTCGTTGCCGTGGTCGAGGAGCACGCGCTCCCACGGGAAGTTCTGCTCGTTGACGATGTCGATGCAGCGCTCGAAGCCCTTCTTCTTGTCGCGGTGCGGCGTGTGCACCAGCACCGGCAGGTCGTGCTTCTGCGCCAGCTCGATCTGCGCCGACATGAACTTCTCCTCGGTCTTGGTCTGGTCGTCCAAGCCGATCTCGCCGATGCCGACGCACGAGTCCTTCTCGCAGTAGCGCGGCAGGATGTCGAGCACGTCCTGGTTGACGCGGTCGTCGTTGGCCTCGCGCGGGTTGAGCCCCATCGTGCAGAAGTGGTGGATGCCGAACTGCTGGGCTCGGTGCCGCTCCCAGCCGATCAGGGTCTCGAAGTAGTCGACGAAGGTGCCGACCGAGGTGCGGTTCTGGCCGAGCCAGAACGCCGGCTCGAGCACGGCGCGCACGCCAGCGAAGCTCAGCTTCTCGTAGTCGTCGGTGATCCGACTGAACATGTGGATGTGCGGCTCGAAGATCAGCATCGCGTGGCTCTGCGGGGGGGCGTTCGTGCGTGGAGGGGTGCGGGTCAGGCGGAGAGCTGTCGGAGCAGCTCCTGGACGGCGGCGCGCGGCTCGCGCGGCAGCCGCTCCTTGGCGAAGTGGGCGACGCCGGCGCCGCGCTCGGGCAGCAGCAGCAGGCCCGCGGCGGCGGCCAGCCGCACGCCGTCGTCGCCGTGCTCCAGGCCGCCGATCAGGCGCGCCAGAGCACCTGGGCAGGGGGCTCTGCCGAGCATGCGCCACGTGTCCCGCCAGACCGCGCGGCCGGCGGCCTCCCGCTCGGTGGCGAGGTCCTGCAGCATCGTCGACAGCTCGGCGCTGGCGTGCGCTTCGGCGCCGAACGCGCGCTGCAGCGGCATGTCGACGAAGGCAAACTTGAGCAGCAGGCGGTTGCCGGTGTCGGCGTCGAGGACGCCCGCTGCCAGCGCGCGCGCGAGCACGTTCTGGTCGCACATCGCCGCTTCGAGGTGCGACACGACGTTGGTTCGGAGGACCTCGACGAGCAGTCGGGCGGTCGCTTCACCCAGCGGCGCGAAGCTGAGGGAGCGCAGCAGCATCGTGCGCTCCTCGATGTCTCCGTGCGTGAACACGTCGACGAGCTCGTCGGCCGTGGCCTCGATCGAGGTGCACAGGTAGGCCGCGACGAGGTCGCAGGTGCGGAACGCGTCGAGGTCGACGACGGCGTCGCCGCAGGTGCGGCGGCCGCCGCCGACCGCGTCCTTGCCGAAGCGCCGGGGCAGGCCGGGGAACACGACCGGCAGCTTGTCGCGGTCTTCGCGCAGCTCCGCCAGGAGCGCGTCTGCCTGCGCGGCGTGGGGGCCGAGGAGGTCGGTCAAGAGTTGGGTCGACATCGCGAGGCGCGACCATACCTGCTCGCCTTTGCGACGCCATCGGCGCGTGCGCGAACCGCGCGCCCGGCAGCAGCGCCCGATTTGGGCGCGCCTGCTGCGGGACTTGCCGGCGCCGGTTGGCTAGGTTTCCGCCATGGACTTCCCCGCCTGGGACCCGGTGCTGCTCGACATCCCGTTCCTGCCGATCGCGATCCGGTGGTACGGCCTGATGTACGTCGTCGGCTTCCTGTGCGCGCAGTGGGTGTTCGTCCGGCTGGCGCAGCGCGGCTTCTTCCCGGTGTCGGTCGAGCGGGCGCCGGACCTGATCTTCTACTGCGTGTTCGGCGTGATGCTGGGCGGCCGCGCCGGCTACGCGCTGTTCTACGACCAGTCGCTGCTCAACCCGCTTGAGTTCGTGCAGGTGTGGAAGGGCGGGCTCGCGTTCCACGGGGGCCTCGCAGGCGTCGTGGTCGCGATGTGGCTGTTCTGCCGCCGCTTCGGGCTCGGGTGGGCGCGCGTGGCCGACACCGCGGCGCTCGGCGTCTGCCCCGGCATCCTGGCCGTGCGCTTCGCGAACTTCATCAACGGCGAGCTCTACGGTCGCCGGACGGATCCCGACACCTGGGGTGCGATGCAGTTCCCCTACGACCAGGCTGCTCTGGACGAGATGGGGCTCCGTGGGGGACTGACGATGCGCGACCGCGAGTTGTGCGTCCAGGTCGCCTACGGCAAGCTGGAGTTCGCCGACGTCAGGGACCGGTTGAGCCAGGTCGACAGCCTGGGGCGACCCATCGACTGGGAGGCGATCGAGCCCCGCCTCGACTGGCAGGCAGCCAGCGAGGCGATGCGGGCGAACCGGGACGGCATGCTCGAGCACGTCGTGCCCTTTCGGCACCCGTCGCAGCTCTATGAGGGGCTCTGTGAGGGGCTGCTGGTCGGCCTGCTGCTGTTGCTCGTCTACCGCCTCACGGCGGCGCGCCCGCTGGCGGCGGGGCGCTACGCGGCGATTTTCCTGCTCGGCTACGCGGTCTCGCGCTTCAGCCTCGAGTTCGTCCGCAAGCCCGACGCGCAGTTCTACGAAGGCGGCAACGACGGCACCGTGCTGCTCGGCATGACGATGGGGCAGACGCTCACCGTCGGGATGGTCGTGGGCGCGCTCCTGATCCTGGCATGGCCGCGGCGCGAGCAAGCGTCCTGAAGTCGCGCGCGGAACCTGCCGCGAGTCTGGTTGCGCCGGCTGCCGGCGGGAATAATGCGAGCGGCGACGGCGTCCCTCGCGGGGGCCCGGCGCTCCCCTACCTCATGCTGCGATCTCGCCTGCTGCTCCTCTCCGCGCTGCTGCTGGCGGCTGCGTGCGACAACGTCGGTCGGGCCTTCGACCCGGTCGTCGACCCCAACAACCCGAACAACGAGGGCGGGGAGTCGGCCATCCAGGTCGTGCCGGTCGGCGGCGACGTCCGCGACGGCCGGCCGCTCGTCCGCGAAGTCTATCCCGAGGGATCGGGCTGGCCGACGACGGTGCCCGTCGTGGTGGAGTTCAGCGAGAGCGTCAACGAGGTCTCGCTGCTGCCGACGACGCCGAACGGCGTCGACGGCCGCATCGGCGTGCGCGTCCAGGGCACGCAGCAACTGCTGCCGGCACAGTACGACCTGCTCGGCGGCGGCAAGCTGCTCGTCATCCGGCCGGTCACGCCGCTGACCAACGAGGGCTTCCCGATCTATGAGGTCGTGCTGTTCGAGGACGCCCGCGACGTCGACGGTCTACGGTTCCAGGTGACCGGCGGCGAGCGGATCCTGGCCGACTTCCAGGTCAACCAGGGCGAGTCGATCGAGGACGGCGCGGTCGTCGCGGTGTTCCCTCGCGACAACTTCGGCGAGCACCCGCGGGAGAACGACGTCTTCGTGGTCTTCGACAAGCCCGCCGACGCCGCCGCGCTGGTCGCGGCGAACCTCGCGTTGCAGCCCGAAGGTGCCCCGCCCGTCGCCGCCGACCTCAGCACGCCCCTGTCGCTGCTGGGCGTGCCGGACACGCGCGTGGTGCAGGTCGCGCCCGAGGCGCCGCTCGAGGCGTCGCAGCGCTACGAGCTGACCGTCGCGTCGGCCATCGCCTTTGGCGCGTCCGGCGCGCTGTCGAACGGGGCCGCGCCGTTCAGCGCCTTCGATACTGTCGGGCCCGCGCGTCCGCCGCAGGTCCGGCTCGCGGCGACCGCGCCGGGCTTCGAGAACCGGGTCAACATCGGCAACGTCGCCTCCGCCCAGCTGGAGGTGGGCCTCCCCGCCGACGCCAGCGACGGCGACGTGGTGTTCGCGCGGGTCTACGGCGGCGACGCCTCGACCGCGGCGACCTTCGACGAAGCCTACGTCGGCGCCTCCGTCACGCTGACCGCGGCTGACGTCGCGGCGGGTGCGGTCCTGGTCGACTTCTCGGGTGCGCTGGGCACCGCGGCGTCGCCGAGTCTCGACGAAGGTTCGCTGACGTTCGTGGCGCAGCTGCGGCGCGGGGCGGACCGCTCGGGCTTCAGCCACAGCGACGCCAACGCTCGACCGGCGCTCGACGTGACCCCTCCGAGCCTCGTCGCGGCGGGGCCACCCGGGAGCGGCGGCGACGTGTTCGCCGACGGGGAGTGGCTGGCGTTCTACGGCGTCGCGAGCGAGGAGCTGGCGGCCGCGACGCTCGACGACGGCGTGGCGCAGGCCGTCGAGCTGTTCGGCTCGAGCGGCGGCGGGCGGTTCCTGATGCGGCCGCTGGAGCTCGGTCGATCGCCTGCAGCGCGGCCTTACACGCTCTCGCTCACGGACGCGTCGGGCAACGTCAGCGCCGGCCTCGCCTCGGGCCAGATCGAGCAGCGGGGCCTCGTCACCGGCGCGCTGGCGGGCACCCTCAACGTGCGCGCGTTCGACCGCGCCACCCTGCTGCCCGTCGCGGGCGCGACGATCCTCGTCGACCCCGCGGCGCCTACGGTGCCGGCCTCGGGGCAGCTCGTAGGGACCACCGAACAGGACGGCCTCGCGGTGTTCACCAGTCCGCTGACGGCGCACACGATCACCGTGCTGCACCCCGACTACGACCTCGTCTCGCTCGTCGACACGCGCGCCGGCGAGGTCAGCCTGCCGTTGACGCCGCGGTCCGGCGCGACCGCGACCGTCACCGGCAACGTGTTCTTCGAGCCCGCCGCAGGCGTCACGGCGCTGGTCGGCAGCACCGGCCTCGCCGACCGCGGCGTGCTCGGGGTGCAGACCAGCGCCGGCACCGCGAGCTCGATCCCGGCGTTCGAGGTGTTGCCCAACCGCCCGCTGATCCTGACCGCGTTCGGCGGCGGCTTCGAGCCGACCGCGACGCCTGGCTACACGCTCAGCGGCTGCCAGGTGCTCGGGCCGACCCTGATCGCGCCGACGGCGCCGCCGTCGCCCGGTGAGCCGGGCGGCGCGAGCAACGTGACGCTGGCGCTGCTGCCGGTCCCCCCGGTCATCAGCCCGAACCCGGCGACGGACCCGTCGCTGCTGTCGCCGTACGCGGTCGACTTCGGCGTCGCCGCGGGCTTGGACACCGGAGACCTCGTCGGCGGCGGGCCGCGGGTGCGCTGTGCGTCCTCGCTGCTCGGCTTCACGGGGCAGGCGCTCACCGGGGTCGGCGCTGCGACCGCCGGCGCGGGCGCGGTCTACGACCTGAACGTCACCTACTCGCTGCCGATCCTGACCGGGCTCGCGGCCTACTCGCCGCTCGCGTGGATCGTCGGCGAGGCCGAAGACGCCGCCGGTCGCGTGTCGCGGGTCCGCGCGCTGGTCGTGCCGGCCGTCCAGGTCGTCGCGCCCGGCGCGCCGCCGCCGCTCGCGATCCCCACGGTCAGCGGCGCGGGCCCCACGGCCGCGCCCGCGGTGACCTTCGAAGACGTGCTCGACGCGTCGACGGTGATCGGCGGCGCCGCCTTGACGGACCTGTCGATCGTGGACCCGAGCGGGCGGCGCTGGCTGGTCCTCGTCCCCGACCGCGACGGCGCCACAGGGCAGGTCTCCGTGCAGCTACCGGACGTCTCCAGCGCTCCGAACGCCGGCCTCGAAGTCGGCGAGTGGGGCGTCACGGCGGAGTCGCGCGTGTTCCTGGCCGGCAACGCGGCGTCCGTGGACGACTTCCTGCTGACCGAGCGGTTCCGCCAAGAGGTCAACTACGCGAGGTCCGCAGCGGTGACGCTGACCGTCACCAACTGAGGGCTGTGGACGGCGTCGCGCTGCTCTCCGGAGGCCTGGACTCGGGCGTCGCCGCTGCGTGCTTCGCAGCGCAGCCAGACCGGCGGCTGCGCGCTGCCCTGTTCTGCGACTACGGCCAGCGCGCCGCAGCGCCTGAGCTCGAGAAGGCGACGGCGCTCGCGGCCCGCCTCGATGTCGAGCTGCACCGCTACGAGCTGCCGTGGCTCGCCGCGCTCGCGGCGCGGTCGGGCGCGGCGCTCGTCGAGGGGGGAGGGGCGCTGCCCACCTCATCGGCGGACGCGCCGGGCGACGAGGCGAGCGCGCGCGCGGTCTGGGTCCCGGCGCGCAACGCCGTGCTGGTCAGCGTCGCCGGCGCGCTGGCCGAGACCGTCGGCGCGGACTGCGTCATCGCGGGGTTCAACCGCGAGGAGGCCGCGACCTTCCCCGACAACTCGCGCGCCTTCCTGCAGGCGGCGACGGCCTTCCTCGGGCTCGGCACGCGGGCAGGCCTCGAGGTCGTCAGCCCCACCCTGGAGTGGGACAAGGAGCGGATCGTCGCCGAGGCCCTGAGGATGGGCTTCGGCCCTGCGGACTTCTGGTCGTGCTACGAGGGCGGGGACGCGCCTTGCGGCCGCTGCGAGTCGTGCGTTCGCAGCCGCTTCTCGCGATGATCGCGGCGCATGCAACGCCCCGGCATCTTCGGCATCGTCAACGTCACCCGCGACTCGTTCAGCGACGGCGGGAGATACCTGACGCCTGACGCCGCGTGCGCGCACGCGGAGCAGCTGCGGCTCGCAGGCGCCGACGTGCTCGACCTCGGCGCCGAGTCGACGCACCCGGACTCCGAGGACGTCGCCGCCGACGAAGAGCTGCGGCGCCTCGAGCCCGTGGTCGCCGCGCTGGTCGCGCAGGGCGCGACGGTGAGCGTCGACACGACCAAGGCCGAGGTGATGCGCGGCGTGCTCGCGCTCGGGGCGAGGTGGTTGAACGACGTCAACGGGTTCCGCGACGAGGCGTCGATGCAGGTCGCGGCGGACGCGCCGGCTTCGGCGCGCTTCGTCGTCATGTTCTCTCGGTCCCAGGGCCCGCGCGCGGACCGTCGCGCGCAGGGCGTCGAGGGCCTCCTGGACGAGCTGCGCGCCTTCTTCGACGAGCGCCGCGCGGCCTTTGACGCCGCGGGCGTGGCGGCCGAGCGCGTCGTGCTGGACCCCGGCATGGGGTTCTTTCTCGGTCGAGACGCGGCGCCGAGCCTGACGGTGCTGCGTCACCTCAAGGCGCTCGCCGAGGACCACGGACCGCTGCTCGTCAGCGTGTCGCGCAAGTCGTTCCTCGGTGAGGTCACGGGGAGCCCCGTGGCGCAGCGCGGCGCGGCGACGCTCTCGGCCGAGCTCTGGGCTGCGCGATGCGGCGCGGCGTTCGTGCGGACCCACGACGTCAAGGCGCTGCGCGACGCGCTCGCGATCGAGGCCGCGATCGCGGCGGCCCCCGGGGCGCCGTGATCCCGCTCCGCGACAGCGTCCCCGCGAGCCGGACACCGGTCGTGCGCAACGCCTTGATCGTCGCGTGCGCGCTGATGTGGCTCCTGCAGCTCAGCCAGCCCGATGGCGAGCTGATCTACGGACTCGGCATGGTGCCCGCGCGCCTGCTCGGCCACGACGCGGCGCAGATCGTCCGCGGCCGGGTCTACGCGCTGCCGCCGGCTTATGTGCCCGAGCTGCTGACGATGCTCTCCTGCACGTTCTTGCACGGCGGCTGGCTGCACTTCCTCGGGAACATGCTGTTCCTGTGGATCTTCGGCGACAACGTCGAGGACCGCTTCGGGCGGCTGCCGTTCCTGCTTTTTTATCTCGGCTGCGGCGTCGCCGCGTCGGCCGCGCACCTCGCCTCGGCGCCGGACTCTGCTGCGCCGACCGTCGGTGCCTCGGGGGCCATCGCGGGCGTCATGGGCGCCTACATGTTCCTCTACCCGAGGTCTCGGGTGCTGGCGCTGCTGCCGCTCGGCTTCCTGTTCCTCGACGTCGTGCTGCCGGCGCCG
>CAZTQF010000100.1:0-7552 GCA_964615255.1 uncultured candidatus Brocadiaceae bacterium
GCCGTCGACGGCGCGTTCAGCGCGCGCCTCTACGCGCCTTTGGTCTTGGGGCTCGCGGTCGCGGCCTGGGTGGCGGGCTTCGACGTGCTCTACGCCTGCCAGGACGACCAGTTCGATCGCGCGCGCGGGCTGCGCTCGCTGCCGGTCGCGCTCGGGCGCCGCGGCGCGATGTGGGGGAGCCGCGCGCTCCACGCCTTGGCCCTATCAGGTTTCGTGCTGTTCGGGCTGATGACGCCGCTCGGCTGGGGCTACGCGGTGGGCGTCCTGCTCGCCGCCGGGCTGCTGGTGTGGCAGCACCGGCTGCTCCGCCCCGACGACCTGTCGCGGATCCAGGCTGCGTTCTTCACCGCCAACGGCGCCTTGGCCGTCGTCTTGTTCGCGGCGGGGTGCCTCGACCTGTATCTGTAGCGGGATGGGGGCCCCCAAGCCGACGCAGGAACTGACCCGGCTCGGCGCGCTGGTGCGCGCCGGGCTGCCGCCGATCGTGCTGGTGCACGGCGCGAGTGAGTTCTTCCGCAGCAAGGCGATGGGGCGCCTGCTCGCGGCCGTGCCGGACGACGCCGAGGTTCGGCGGGTCGACGGCGCCGAAGTCCGCAGTGCTGCTGACGACGACGAAGAGGACGGCGACGACGCCGTCACCGCGCCGGTCCTGCAGGACCTGCGCGGCGGCGGCCTGTTCGCGAGCGCGACGGTGGTGGTCGTGCGGCGCGGGGCCAACTGGTGGAAGCAGCACGGGGCCGGCGTCGCCGAGGTCGCGCCGAAGATCCAGCCCGGCTCGTGCCTGATCGTCGAGGCGCCGAAGTTCGACAAGCGCAAGAAGGCGGTCGCGACGCTGTTCAAGCAGCTCGCCGCCGACGGCGCCGTCTTCGAGTTCCGCGACCTCTACGACATGCCCTACGAGCGCTCCCGCGGACCGCTCGAGGGGGAGCTGTGCCAGTGGGTGTGCGCCGCCGGCAAGGCCCTGGGCGTGCCCCTTACGCCTGAGAGCGCGTGGTTGGTCGTCTCGCAGGTCGGCAAGTCGCCTGCCGAGCTGATGCGCGAGCTCGAACGGCTGCGCGACCGGAACACCGGCGACGCGATCGGCGCGCCGCTGCAGCCCCACGACCTCGCAGGCAAGCTCTCGGTGCGGTTCGAGTCGACGCCGTTCGAGTTCGCCGAGGCGGTCCTGGGAGGAGATCGGCGCGCCGCGCAGCGCTCGCTCGCGGCGATGTTCCAGCGCGGGGTCCGCCAGCAGGACGGCAAGGCGATGGACGCAGGCGGCGTGCTGCCGTTCACGACCAGCTGGCTCTACCGTCAGCTCGGCGTGACCTATGAGGGCCGCGTGCTCTACGACGCCGGCGTCTCGCAGCGTGACCTCGCGGCGCGCTGCGGCGTGCGCCAGTTCGCGGACCGGTTCGTGGCGTCGGTCCGCAAGAACGACCAGCCGCAGCTCCGCCGCGGGCTGCTCGCGCTGCACGCGTGCCTGCGCGAGAGCCGGATCACCGGCGAGGACGACGTGGTGCTGTTGGAGCGGTTCCTGGGGCAGTGGTTCGACGGGCTGCCGATCCCCACCGGCGAGGAGCTCGAGCTGTGATCAAGAAGCTGCCGATCGCCGTCGTCAACCAGATCGCGGCCGGCGAGGTCGTCGAGCGCCCCGTGTCGGTGGCCAAGGAGCTGATCGAGAACTCGCTCGACGCCGGCGCGGGCCGCGTGCGCGTGGAGCTCCGCGGCGGCGGCGCAGAGCAGTTGACGGTCATCGACGACGGCGACGGTTTCCTGCCTGCGGACCTGCCGCTGGCCTTCGCCAGCCACGCGACCAGCAAGCTCAGCGACGTGCACGACCTCGAGCACATCGGCAGCCTGGGGTTCCGGGGCGAGGCGCTCGCGTCGATCGGCGCGGTCGCCAAGGCCCGCGTGCAGAGCCGGCACCGAGACGCTGCCGAAGGCTGGGAGGTGCGCTGTGAAGGCGGGGAGGAGTCGGCCCCGCAGCCGTGCGGGTGCCCGCAGGGGACCCGCATCGAGATCCGGGACCTGTTCTACAACGTGCCGGCGAGGAGGCGCTTCTTGAAGGCTGCGCACGCCGAGCGCGCGCGGATCCAGCAGCTGGTGTGCGAGCTCGCGCTGGCGCGGCTCGACGTGGACTTCACGCTCGTCAGCGACGACAAAGAGCTGCTGCGCCTCCCGCGCGGCGTCGACCTCGCCGAGCGGCTGCAGCAGTGCTTCGGCCGCGAACTCGGCAAAGGGCTCCTGCCGGTCCGGCGGGAGTTCGACGGGCTCAAGGTCGAAGGCGTCGTCGGCGAGCCAGACCTCGCGCGACGGGACGGCCGCCTGGAGCTCACCTACGTCAACGGCCGGATGGCGCGCGAGAAGAGCGCGCTGCACGCGGTCCGCCAGGCCTACCGAGAGTTCCTGATGGGCGGCCGCTTCCCGGTCTACGTGCTCCAGCTGGTCCTGCCCGCCGACCTCGTCGACGTGAACATCCACCCTCGCAAGGCCGAGGTCCGGTTCGTCGAGTCTCGCAAGGTCGCCGGGTGCCTGCACGAGACGGTGCGGAGCGCGCTGCAGGAGCGCACGCTGCCGGACGCCGCCGCGCGTGCAGGCGGCGTGTCGATCCGGCCCGAGCTGCCGCGGGCCCGCTCGGGCTTCCCGTCGCAGTCGCGGACGCTGTTCGAGGCGGGCGGCGGCGGCGCGACGCCGGTGCAGCCAACCGCCGCGGCGCCGGCCGTCCAGCACCCCGTCGAGGTGCGGGAGCCGTCCGGGCCGCCGCCCGAGCGCGCTGTCGACCGTCCGAACCCGTTTCGGCGCGCGGCGGGGCGCTTCCTGCAGGTGATGGACCTCTACCTGCTCATCGAGGCCGACGACGGGCTGCTGGTCGTCGACCAGCACGCGCTCCACGAGCGCGTCACCTACGAGCAGCTGAAGCGGCAGCACGCGGCGCGCGACGTCCAGGTCCAGCGGCTGCTGGTACCCGCGGTGGTCGAGCTCACGCCCGCAGAGCTCGGCTGGTTCGAGGGCGTGCGCGACGAGCTGGCCGAGGAGGGGCTGCTCGTCGAGCGCTTCGGGCCCAACGCGATCGCTGTGCAGGGCATGCCGGCGGTGCTCGCGCGGACCGACCCCAAGCAGCTCGTCCGGGCGCTGGCGACCGGCGAGGCGGACGGCGGACGCGCCTCGGTGGGGGAGCACATCGCCGAACGCTTCCACTCGATGGCTTGCCGGGGCTCGGTGATGAGCGGGGACCGGCTCGACGACGAGGAGATCAGCGAGCTGCTGCGCGTCGCGGCGACCCTCGAACACCCGCACAACTGCCCGCACGGCCGGCCGACGACGTTGACGTTCTCGGCGGCGGAGCTGGAGCGCTACTTCCGACGCCGCTGCTGACAGGCGATCAGCGTCGGTCGAAGTCCGCGAGCGTGAGGTCGGGGCGGAGATCGAGCGAGAGGATCTTCACGGTGGAGTGGCTTCGCAGCATGCCGCTCTCGTTGCGCCAGAGGTAGCGGAGCGTGCGCGGGATCAGCAGGCCGTCCTGTAGCTGCAGGTCGGAGAGCAGGATGCGCTCGCCGCGGACGCGGTCGGGCTTGCCGTCTTTCAGCGGCCACGCGTCCACGCCGAGCAGTCGCTTGCTGCGCTCGTCGACGTAGATCGTGACGTAGGCGGGGGCCTCGTCGCCGCCCCCCTGGACGAGGGGGAACTTCGCGATGCGGCCGCTGACGCTCTTCGCCGGGACCTGCTGCCTGCCGATCCGCAGCTTGTCGTCGACGACGCGGGTGGGTTCGGCGAGCGCGCGGAGGACCGCCTCGGGAGACAGGAAGCGCACGAGCTGCCGCGCGAGGTTGGTGTGCTCCTGCAGCGAGGCGAGGTCCTTCTCGGCGCCCGCGGCCGTCAGGTCCTGCGGCCGGCCCTGCTTGATGTGCCAGGGGCCGACGCGGTCGAAGCCGCGCCGGATCTCCTGTTCGGCGCCGCGCACCTCGTAGCGGATGTAGGCGCGCGCCTTCTTCGGCGGCTCGCGCCGCTGCAGCAGGAACCGGACGTCGAGGTTCGCCTGGCCGCCGTTCTGCTCCCGGACGTCGAGCAGGTGCAGCTCCAGTCGGCACCGGAACGCGTCGACGCGCGGCGTCGGGCCGTCGGGCCGGTGCGCCGCGCCGACCTCGCGCGCGAACTCCTCCAGCTCGGTCGTCTGCTCTTGGGCGGTCGACTCCGTCTGGCAAGTCAGGCCGGGGCCCAGCAGGGCGCACAGGGCCAGCAAGAGGGTGGTGCGGTGCTCGATCATGGCCATGGCGTCGGTGCTGTAGGGAGGGGCCCTGCGGCGGCAAGAGCCTAGGACGCAGCGTCGCTGCTGACCAGCGACGTCGCCGCGGGCGCGCGGATCCCGAGTCGGGACTCCCGAGCTCAAGCGAACTCCGGCCGAAGACGATCGGACAGACGTGATGCTCCGGATCTTTGCTTCGCTGCTGTTTGTCTTCGCGTTCGGGCCGTCGATCGCGGCGCAGGAGCGCTACGCCGAGGTCCTGATGGACGGCGGCGAGCGGCTGGTCGGGCGCGTCGTCGAGATGGACTTGGACCAGCTCTCTCTCGAGGTGGCGGGCGGGACCGTGCGCCTCGACGCATCGAAGCTGCGGAGCTGTCGCTTCGCGACGCTGGAGGAGTTGGAGCGCGAAGCGGCTGAGCAAGAAGCCCTGCGCGCGCAGCAGGAGCAGCAGCAGGGACCGCAGGCTGCCGCCGCTGCCGCGGCCGAACGCGCCCCGTCCGATGGGGCGTCTGGAGCGCCGCCGCGGCCCGCGCTGCCCTGGAGCGGACCGCTCCCGGACCCCGTCGATCCGAGCGACCCGAACCTCGTGCCGGTGGATCAGCGTCACGAGCTCCACCTGATGCCCAGGATCGAGGCGCTCGACCGCGCGTATCCGTGGCTCGCTCCCGCCGCGCCGCCGCAGTGGGTCAGCCTCGGGCTGCTGCTGCTGGTCGGCTCCGGGCTGCTGGTGCACCTCTCGGTCCGCATCGCCGGCGCCGACCGGCCGCGGCTCGGCCGGAGCGCTGGCCTCGGCCTCTACTACCTGGGCACGACCCTCGCCCAGGTGGCGCTCGTGCCGGTGAACGACCTGTCGATCAGCGTGATGGTCCTGCTCAACGGCAGCCTCTCGCTGTTCTTCCTGAGGAAGCTCTTCAGCCTCACGCGCGGTCAGGCGGTCGTGGCCCAGGTCATGCAGCTCGGCTTCGGCGCGGGGGTGTTCGCGATGCTCGAATTGGTGACGTCGCTCCTGACAACGATCGGCGTCTCGGCCTGAGCGGTCGCCCGGCAGCGCGCGTCGGGGGAAAGCCCCGGCTCGGCGCGGCGAGCGCCTCTCTCTCGCGTGCTCCGTGTTGGAACCTCGTCGCGCCGAGCCGGGGCCTTGCGCAGGACAAGTTCCGTGCCGCTGCCTGGACGCCGTGGCGTAGGCCCGCGCCGCCGGGCCGCGTAGGGCTGCCGTAACGACAGCGGGCGCGCGCCGGCCCCGTCGTTGACTGGGCGCGCGGTTGCTCCTACAGACGGCGCATGCCCGGAGCACACGTACGCGACATCACCGCCGCCAACTTTCAGCAGGACGTCGTCGAGCAGTCGATGACGGCGCCGGTCCTGCTGGACTTCTGGGCGGCGTGGTGCGGCCCGTGCAAGACGCTCGGGCCGACCTTGGAGAAGCTGGCCGAGGACTATGGCGGCGGCTTCGTGCTCGGCAAGGTCGACGCCGACAAGGAGCAGGACCTCGCGTACGCGTTCGGCGTCCAGGGGATCCCGTTCTGCGTGCTGGTGCACAACGGCAAGCCGGTCGACGGCTTCCAGGGCGCTTTGCCCGAGGCGGACGTGAAGGCGTTCCTCGAGAAGCACGGCGTCGCGCCGCAGGCGGGCACAGGCGAACCGGATGCGGAGCCCGACGCGCCGGCCGTCGATCCCGACAGCGCCGAGGCCCGGCTGGAGCGCGCGCGCATGGCGGCGTCCGTCGGCGACGTCGCGCAGGTGGAGGAGGCGCTGAGCGGGATCCCGGAGGAGGAAGACTCGTTCGCCGCCGGGGAGCGCCTGCGCAGCGGCCTGCCCTGGTTCGACGCCGGCCTCGATGGCGAGACCGGGGAGGCGGCCCAGCACCTCTTGGCAGCGCGGGAGCGGTTCTTGGCGCGGGACTACGACGCCGCGATGTCGGCGGTGCTCGACTCGGCGACCGCGGACCGCGAGTTCTGCGGCGGGCTGGCGCGCAAGGCGATGCTGGTCTGCTTCGCCGTCGTCGGCGAGGACGACGAGCGGCTGGACGTCTACCGGCGGCGGCTCGCGACCCTGCTCTACTGACGAGCGGCGGGGCGGCGCGCCGGCGGCATGGCGATTCAGCTCTGCGGCTCGTCGGCCTGCGCGGCGACGTGCATCCGAACCAGCTCGGCGAGCGAGCCCGCCTGGGTCTTGCGCATGACGTTGGCGCGATGGACCTCGACCGTCTTGTGGCTGAGCCCGAGCTTGGCGGCGACCTCCTTGTTGGCGGCGCCGCGGACGATCTGCTCCATCACCTGCGTCTCGCGCCGCGTCAGCGAATCGAAGCGGCGCCGGACGCCGGCGAGGTCCTCGTCCTGCCGGCGACGCTGCAAGTCGATGTCGACGGCGCGGCGGAGCACCTCGGCGATCTGCTGCACGTCGAACGGCTTCTCGACGAAGTCGATGCTGCCGAGCTTGAGGGCCTGCACGGCCTCGGAGACCCGCGCCATGCCGCTCATGAAGACGACAGGGAGCTCACAGCCGCGCTCGGTGACTTCCTGGAGGACCTCGATGCCCGAGCGGTCCGGGAGCATCAGGTCGATCACGAGGCAGCCGGCGCGCTCGCCGTCGAAGGCGTCGAGGAACGACTTTGCCGTGCCGTGGCAGTCGACCTCGAAGCCGCAGAGCTGGCCGATGCGCTCGAACAGCGACTGGATCGCGGGTTCGTCGTCGACGACGCGGATGAGGGGCGCGGTGGCGCGCGAGACGCCTGATGGCATCGTGGGCTTGGTCTGGGCCAGCATCTGAAGGTTCTCCTGCCGGCAGTTCCTGGGTGCCGACGCCGTTGCCATCGGCGGTTCCGGCTCCGATCTTGAGGGCGAGGTGCGGGAAAATGCGCACGGAGGAGCCCCAGGCCCCGCGCGGCGGCCCGACAGCCGTCGCTCCCGATGACGCCGCTGGAGTCGGTGTGTCGGGCTGCGTATGGTCTGCCCCTTGCCCGTGACCCTCCCCCGCGTAGCGATCGTCGGCCGCCCCAACGTCGGCAAGTCCAGCCTGATGAACCGCTTGGCGGGTCGACGCGTGTCGATCGTAGAGCCGACTGCGGGCGTCACGCGGGACCGGATCTCGGTCCTGGTCCGGCAGGACGGCCGGGCCTTCGAGCTGGTGGACACCGGCGGCCTCGGGCTCGTCGACGAGGCGCTGCTCAAGCGTCACATCGAGGAGCAGATCCAGATCGCGCTGGAGACCGCGGACCTGATCCTGTTCGTCGTCGACGGCAAGGAGGGGCGGGTCCCGAGCGACGACATGGTGGCGCGCAAGCTGCGGCAGCTGGGCAAGAAGACGCTGCTGGTCGTGAACAAGGTC
>CAZTQF010000101.1:0-7501 GCA_964615255.1 uncultured candidatus Brocadiaceae bacterium
ATGTACACCGGCCTGCCGTCCAACGCGCCGGACGGTCATGGGGCGGAGGCCCGACGAGCCGGCGCGGCTGCGCGCGTGCTCCACACCGGCACGCCGCTGCGCCGAGGGTTCGGCCACGTGGACCGCGCCGAGGCGCGCGGTGAGCTGGGCCTCGACGAGCACGTCCCCGTCGTGCTCGTGACCGGCGGCAGCCAGGGCGCGCGCGCGCTCAACGAGCTGGTCCCGCAGGCGCTGCAGCGCGTGCCTCGGCCGCTCCAGGTCGTGCACCTCGCCGGGTTGGGCAACGACAGCGCCGTGCGCGCCCGCTACGGGGCTGGCGGCCGGGAGCTCCAGGCGTCGGTCCGCGCGGTCGCGGCCGACATGGATCGGTTGTTCGCGGCCGCCGACCTGGTGATCTGCCGCGGGGGCGGCACGACGGTCGCTGAGCTGATGGCTGTCGGGCGCGCGGCCCTCGTCGTGCCCTATCCGCACCACCGCGACCAACAGCAATTGCACAACGCCCGCGTGCTCGAGCGCGTCGGGGCGGCCGTGGTCTGCGAGGAGCGCGACCTTGACGTCGCCGGGCTGGCGGCGCGCGTCGGCGCGCTGCTCGAAGAGCCGTCGCGGCTGCGCGCGATGGGCGACGAGGCGCGCAAGCTGCGGCGCCTGGACGCGGCCGAGGCGATCCTGGTCGACGTCGACCGCGAGGTCTCGGGGCCGGCGCCGAAGGCGGTCGGCGCGCCCGCCGAGGTGACGGTTCGGACGCCGCAGCGACGCGGGGGCGTGGCGTGACGGCGATCCCCCGTAGCGAAGTCGTCGAAGAACCAGGTCCCCAAGAGGGCATCGCAGGCACGAGCTTCGTCTCGCGGCGGTTCCACTTCGTCGGCGTGGGCGGCGCGGGCATGAGCGGGCTCGCGCGCCTGCTCGCCGGCATCGGCGGCGAGATCAGCGGCAGCGACTCCGGCGGTGACGCGGTCGTCCGCCGACTCGGTCACGAAGGGCTCGCGGTGTGGTCGGGTTGCCAGCCCGAGCAGATCACCGGCGCCGACGGCTACGTGATCCGCAGCGCGGCGGTGCCTGCGTCGGACCCCGAGGTGCAGGAGTGCGTGCGCCGCGGCTTCACCTCGCTGCTGTACGCCGAGGCCGTGGGCCGGCTCAGCGAGGGGCGCCGGACCCTGGCGATCGGGGGCACGCACGGCAAGACGACGACCACGGGCCTGACCGTCGCGGCGCTGCGCGGCGCCGGCCGCGATCCTTCCCACCTGATCGGCGGCGAGGTCCCCGAGCTGGGCGGCAACGGCCACGGCGGCAAGGGCCAGGGGTTCGTCGTCGAGGCCTGCGAGTTCAACCGCAGCTTCCACAACCTCCGACCGTTCGGCGCGGCGATCCTCAACCTCGACCACGACCACTTCGACTGCTACCCCTCGACGGACGAGCTCATCGAAGCGTTCGCCGGCTACCTGGGCCGGATCCGACCCGGCGGAACCGCGCTGGTCGAGGAGTCCGTGCCCAAGGCCGTGCTCTCGAGCCTGCGCAGCGACGTGGAGATCCTGACGGTCGGCTCCGGGCTCTGGTCGGACCTGCGCGCCGTCGACGTTCGCGAGCGGAGCGGCTGCTGGTCGTTCGTGCCGGTCCTGGACGGCGACCGGCTACCGCGCGTCGAGCTGTCGATCGCGGGGCGGCACAACATGTTCAACGCGATGTTCGCGCTGGGCCTCGCGCACGTCGCGGGCGCCGACCTCGCCGGCGCGTGCGCCGGCCTGTCCGCGTTCGTCGGGGTGCGCCGCCGGTTCGAGGTGCACGAGGGCGCAGGCGGCGGCGTGCTGGTCAACGACTACGCGCACCACCCGGTCGAGATCGAGGCGGTCCTGCAGACGGCGCGGCGACGCTTCCGCGGCCGCCGCCTGCTCGTCGCGTTCCAGCCGCACCAGTACCAGCGCACGCTGATGCTGCTCGAGCCGTTCGCCGCCGCGCTCGCTGCGGCCGACACGACCCTGATCACCGAGATCTACGGGGCGCGCGAGTCGGACGAGATCATGGCGTCCGTCAGCGCCGGGGACCTCGTCAACGCGGTGCGCGAGGTCGGCGGCGACGCGCACTACGGCGGCCCCGTCGCCGACCTGCCTGCCGTCGTCGCCGAGCGGCGGCGGCGCGGCGACGTCGTCATGGTGCTCGGCGCCGGAGACATCGACCAGGCCGTCGGAGGCATCGTTGAACGGATCTGACACCGCGGCCGACCTCGCGGCGGTCCTGTCGGACCACGCGTCGGTCCGCCGCGACGTGGCGCTCGCGCCGATGATGCACCTGCGGATCGGCGGACCCGCGCGGTGGTTCGTCGAGCCCTTCGACGAGGACGGCGTCGCCGCGACGGTGCGGGCCTGCCGCGAGCGGGGACTGCCGCTGCGCGTGCTCGGCGGCGGCAGCAACGTCGTCGTCGCCGACCGAGGCGTCGACGGCGTCGTGATGCACCTCGCCAACCTGAACCGGATGCAGCGCGAAGGCGCGCGCGTGACCGTCGGCGCCGGCGTCACGATGGCGAGCCTGCTCCGGAGCACCCGCGAGGCGGGTCTCGCCGGCCTCGAGAAGCTCACCGGCATCCCGGCAGAGGTCGGCGGGGCGGTGGCGATGAACGCCGGCACGCGCGACGGCGAGACCTTCGAACACCTCGTCTCGCTGACGGTCGTCGGCCCGGACGGTTCGCTGGGCGTGCTCGCCAAGCAGGACTTCCGGCCGACCTACCGCAACGGCGTCCTCGGCGGCGCCACGGTCGTCCAGGCGACCTTCGAGCTGAGCGAGGACCGACCCGACGCGATCTTCGCGCGCTTCTCCGCGTCGCTCCAGAAGCGGAACCAGAGCCAGCCGGTCACGCAGCGGAGCGTCGGCTGCGTCTTCCAGAACCCCGAGGGCGACGCGGCCGGCCGCCTGATCCAGGAGGCGGGGTGCAAGGAGCTGCGCCGCAACGGCGTCCAGGTCTCCGACAAGCACGCCAACTACTTCGTCAACGACGACACCGGCACCGCGGCCGACTTCGTCGCGCTGATGGACGAAGTGCGTAGTCGGGTGCGCGGGGAGTTCGGCGTCGATCTCCGCCCCGAGGTGAAGTTCTGGGGCTTCGACGACCGCTGACTCGTATCCTGCGGGGTGCCCGCGGGCCGCGCCGTCGCGCGACGACGAGGGTGCCTCGTCTTCGGACGAAGTTGCCGAGCGGGCCGTGCTGGGCGGCCTGGCCGGTCGATGAACAGGTCACCAACGAGGAAGCTGAATGAGCCAGGACGCAGACGTCACCATCGAGTTCAAGGGCCGCCACGACCACATCACCGAGCGCATGCAGGAGCACGCGACCAAGAAGCTCCAGCGGCTCGGGCGGTTCGAGGACGCGCTCACCCGCGTCGAGGTCGTCGCCGACCACGCACACGAGAACCCCGAGGTCGAGCTGATCGCGCACCTCCGCAAGGGCGCGCCGCTCGTCGCCAAGGACCGCGGCGAGTCCTTCTCGGCCACGATGGACCTGCTGATCGACAAGATGGAGGCGCAGCTGCGCAAGTGGAAGGAGAAGCTGACCAACCACAAGTTCCCCGACGCCAAGGAGGAGCGCGCGCGGGCGGTCGAGGAGGCGCCGCCGCGCGATCCCGGCAGCGAAGAGACCTACGAGGACGTCGTCCGCAAGTCGCTCGACAGCTGACGCGGCGCGCGGCGCGCGCGGGCGCGCCGGCGATCTGACGGCCCAGGCGTTGCGTCCCGCAGGCGCTTTCCGCACACTCCTCGGCCCATGATTCGCAACCTGGTCGAACGCGCCGCCTTGATCGAGGAGCTCCAGGCCACCACCAAGGAGGCCGCGCTCAAGGAGATGTTGGGCGCAGCCGGCGCCGCCGGGGCGTTCCCCGAGGCCGCCCGCAAGCGCCTGCAGAAGCGCCTGAGCGACCGCGAAGCGATCGGCTCCACGGGCCTCGGCAACAGCGTCGCCGTCCCGCACGTCAAGGGCGACGGCGTCGAGGGCATCAACCTGGTCCTGGCGCGGTGTCCGGCCGGGCTGGAGTGGCAGGCCATCGACGGCCGGGACGTGCACGTGCTGTTCCTGCTGGTCTCCCCGACCGACGAGCCCGAGGCGCACCTGCAGTGCCTGCGGTGGATCGCCGGGCTCGCCCGCGACACCGACTTCCGCCGTTTCCTGCTCGACGCAGACGGCGGCGACGCGATCCGGGACCTGCTGCTCGAGATGAGCGGGGAGCGCTAGCCGATGGGTGACAACGTCGACGGCGTCCGCACGGCCCGGGTCACCCTTGGCAACAAGCACGGCCTGCACGCCCGCCCGGCGCACCTGTTCGTGCAGACGGCCAACGCCTACGCCAGCCAGCTGCGCGTCGGCCGCGTCGACGACGACGAGCGCGTCGACGGCAAGTCGATCATGGGGATGATGATGCTCGCGGCCGAGCACGGCGTCGAGCTCGAGCTCGAGGCGACCGGCCCCGACGCGGACACCATGCTCCGCGCGCTCGCCGAGCTGGTCGAGGCGAAGTTCGGCGAGGAGTAGGGAAAACCCCTAGCGCAGGGGCGCGCGCCGGAAGCAGCCGTCCCAGGGATGCTGCGCCCGTCGCCGGCGTCGGGCCGATCGATTCCGCGCTGCGTCGGCTCAATTCCTGCCATGGCGCCGACCGATAGCAGGACGTGAGTGGACAGGGTCCACCGCCAAGGAGCGTCCATGCTGAAGCAGCGGAAGAGCATCGTCGGTCTCGACATCGGCACGAGTTGCATCAAGGCGATCGAGCTGACTCGCGAGAAGTACGACCACGTCATCACGGGCTACGCGCAGATCGACGTGCCCCAGGAGGCCTCGCGCCAGGACGCCATCGCCGAGCTGATGGCGGCGGCGAACTTCCGGACCAAGCGCGTCGCGACGGCCGTCAGCGGCAAGAACGTCGTCTTCCGCTACATCACGATGCCCGAGATGAGCGACGACAAGCTCTCGCAGGCGGTCCGCCTGGAGGCCGACAAGTACATCCCGTTCGACGTGGACGACGTCGAGCTGGGCGCGCAGCGGCTCGATGTCGTGCCGGGCGACGGCGACCTCGACGAGATGCAGGTCCTGCTGATCGCCGCCAAGAAGGCCGTCGTCGAGGACCACGGCCGCATGCTCACCGAGCTAGGCCTCGAGCCGATCTCGGTCGGCGTGGACGGGTTCGCGCTCGGCAACGCCTGGGAGCTCGGCGACCTCGCCAACCCCGGGCTGCAGGAGCCGGGGCGCACGGTGGCGCTCGTCGACATCGGCGCGGTCAAGACGAGCATCAACATCCTCCGCGACAACATCACGTGCTTCGCGCGCGAGGTGCCGATCGGCGGCCACGACCTGACCAACGCGATCGCGCGCCGCGTCGGCGTCGAGCCCGGGCAGGCCGAGGATCTCAAGCGTGATCCGGGTGACCAGCTCGCCGTCGTGCAGGAGGCCATCGCCCAGACCCTCGAGGACCTCGGCAACGAGGTGAACCTGTCGTTCGACTTCTTCGAGAACCAGTTCGACGGCGAGGTCCAGGAGGTCTGGCTGACCGGCGGCTCTTCGCTGCTGCCGATGCTCGAAGAGAGCTTCGAGAAGATCTTCGAGAAGCGCACCAAGACCTGGAACCCGATCGAGGGCCTGAAGGTCAAGGCCGACAACGTCGACGTCGAAGCGCTCAACCAGCTGTCGCCGCAGCTGGCCGTGGCCGTTGGACTCGCAGCAGCTTCCTAGGAGCAACCAGACATGATCCGCATCAATCTTCTGCCCGCGGAACTCCGCCGCGGCAACCGCCTGCCGCCGCGCGTGCTCGCGGCTGCGTTCGGCGCGGCCCTGATCTGCAGCGCTGCGGTCGGCTGGCTGGGCCTCGTCTACTTCGGGGACCTCGCCCGCGCTGAGCAGGAGCTCGAGACCTCCCACGCGCAGCTCGCGGCGCGCGCGCCGAAGGTCGCGTACCACGACGCCCTGGTGAACAACCAGAAGGACTACGCGATGCGCGTGCAGACGATCCAGGAGATCGGCAACGGGCGCAGGACCTGGACCCGCTTCATGGACGACCTGATCGACGTGGTCAGCAGCAGCGGCCCGGTCGAGCGCCACCTCGCGTGGTTCGACAGCATCGCGGTCACCGGGGACCCGCGCACCGGCTCGACGCTCAAGACCAATGGCAACGTCCAGGGGGCTGCCTCGGACCGCGTCGCGAACTTCCACGAGGACCTCGCGGCGGCCAAGTTCGCCGAGCAGGTCGAGCGCAAGTCCGACCCGGTGTGGAGCCTCGAAGAGGACGACGACCGGATCCCGGCGGCCTACCTGCGGTTCCCCGTGGACATGCAGTTCCGACCCACCGTCACCAAGAAGAAGTAGGAGCCCGAGCCATGTCCCAGTGGACCCAGAAGAAGCAGCTCACGGTGATCGGTGTCGCCACGGCGGTGGTCTGCGCGTCGGCGGCCGGCGGCGTCTGGTACGCGGACGGCCTGGTCAGAGAGGTCGAGGAGCAGGTCGTCGCCAAGCGCGGCGAGATCGCGGCGGCGGACGCCAAGATCGGCCGCATCCCGAGCGTCGAGAAGGAGGTCATCATCCTCCGTGAGAACCTCGGGGAGTACGTCAAGATCCTGCCCGACGACGACGAGCTCAACGACTTCGTGCGCATGATCAACCAGTTCGGTGGTCAGGCCGGAGTGCGCGGCAAGGAGCTGAAGAAGAAGGACCTGCGCGCGACGAAGAAGCCGGGGCGCTTCATCCCCATCGCGTACACCTACGAGATGACGGCCACGCTGTGGCAGGCGCTCAAGTTCATGAACCTCGTCGAGAACTTCGACCGCTTCGTGAGCATCACGGCGTTCAGCATCCAGCCCGGCACCAGCGACAGCCGCGGCATCGAGAAGGTCGACGGCGAGGTCGTGCACTCGATCAGCGTCACGATGCAGACCTACCAGTACAACAGCACGGGCAGCGGCAAGGACGTCGCGATCCCGCGCTACGAGGACCGCAAGGAGGAGCTGCGGGACGAGATCTGGAAGCGGCTGATGAAGATCCGCGTCGACCGCTACGAGCACCTGGGGCAGAACGGCCGCCGGGACATCCTCGTCGACCCGCGTCAGAGCGGCGCCGAGGGCGGCGACGAGGCCTCGCTCGAAGAGCAGCGCAAGGCGCTCGAGCGCGGCCTCGGCTGGCTGGAGTCGCTGGGCCAGATCCAGGCCCGGCTGGCGTCGGCCGAGATCACGATGTTCGACCAGATCGGGCTCCAGAAGCGCTTCAACCAGCAGCTCGCCGAGGCCCTCGAAAACTACGAAGCCGAGGGCGCCGGCATCCAGTACCTGCCCTACCGCACCCGGTGGAACCAGGAGGTGGTCGGGCCGCTGACGCAGCTGCGCGACGGCCAGGTCGGGGCGGCGCCGGGCGCTGCCGTGGACATGTTCCTGAAGGCCGAGGACATCCGCACGCTCATCGAGATGATGGCCGACGACTGCGACAGCGGTCAGCTCGACGAGGCGCGCAAGCACGAGCGTCGCAAGCGCTCGCGGCGAGGGTAGA
>CAZTQF010000102.1:0-7476 GCA_964615255.1 uncultured candidatus Brocadiaceae bacterium
CCGAGGGCCACGAGCGCAGCCATCGCGAGCACGCTCAGCTGGTCGGCCTCCATGTCCAGGACAGCGCCGTGGGAGGTCGCGCCGCGGCCACGCGCGACCGCGCCGTCGACGAGGTCACAGCCAGCCGCCGTGACCAGCAGCGCCCACGCGATCCAGGGACGATCCCCCACCCACCACGGGCACGCCACCGCCGCGACCACGGCGCCTGCGCGCGCCAACGTCACGGCGTCGGCGAGGGTCCGCGGCGCGCGGAGGACGACCGCGAGGCCGGCCACGCTGAGGCCGACGCCGATCGCGACGAGGCCGCGCGCGTCGGCTGCGCGGTCACTCCACGCGAGCCACGCGAGCGTCGGCAGCCACGCCGAAGCCTGGAGGCGCGTCCAGGCGCTCAAGGTGCCGTTGACCACAGGGCAAGCATACCGCTGCCATGACACGAGCGATTCCGACGAGCACGCCGTCGAGGGCCGCGGAGCGCGATCGGCGCATCGACGGCGACAACGCTTGCCACGACCGCGGTGACCCAGCAGGCTAGCCGTTGCGCTGTCGTCCCCTTCGCACGGCAGCCTGCCGCTCCCCATGCCCTGTGCGCTCCCCGACGACCTGCCCTGGCGAGCCCTGCTCGCGGCGAACGACCTCGTCAAAGACGGCGCGCGCGCGCTCGCTCTCATCTTGCGAGAGAATTGGGAGTGCGCGCCCGACGCCCGCGCTGTGCCGGCCGACGCGCGCTCTGTGCTGTTGATCGAAGTCGAGGACGGCGCGGTCGATGACGCGCTCGCCGCGACCGCGGACGCGGTCTGCAGGCTCGACGAACGAGGGCTCGCCGAGGTCCGCCCGCGCCCGGGCGCGCGGCTCGACCCGGGCATCGCGACCGCCGCGCGCGTCTATCTCCCCGTGATCCTCGGCGCGGCCCGCGCCCGACGGGCCGGGCGCTGCTTCGTCGCGGGGCACGTGACCCAGACGATCGACGGCCGCATCGCCTGCGAGAACGGTCAGTCCCAGTGGATCGGCAACACCGCCGACCTGCATCACTCGCATCGGATGCGTGCGCTGCTCGAGGGCGTGATGGTGGGCGCCAACACCGCGCTCCAGGACAACCCGAAGCTCGACGTGCGCCACGTCGAGGGTCCGGACCCGCGGCGCGTCGTCATCAGCGGGCGCGGCCGCGCGCTTCGCGAGGGCCGGGACCTGCAGCTGCTGCAGGCGCCGGGCTGCGAGGTGTTCGTCGCCGAAGGCGCGCCGATCATGAACGCTCCCGAAGCCGCCAGCGTGCGCCGGATCCAGGCTTCGGGCGCCGCGCTGGATCCCGCCGCCGTGCTGCGGTCGCTCGAGGAGATCGGCGTGCAGTCCGTCTACCTCGAGGGCGGCGCCGGCGTGCTCTCCTCGTTCCTGCAGGCGGGCGCGATCGATCTGCTGCAGGTGCACATCGCATCGATGGTGCTCGGCTCCGGGCTCCCGAGCCTGCGCTTCCCGGCCGTGGATCACGTCGACGACGGCCTGCACCTGCACGTCGACCACGCGATCCTCGACGACCACGTCCTGCTCACCTGCCGTCCGCGCGCATGACGCTGGGCTACTGGATCGAAGCGGCGGGCCGCGGGGCGCTGCGTCAGGTCGCGCGATCCGGAGAGCTCGGCGTCGAGCTGGACGCGCTGTGCACGGGCGTCAGCCCTGGCACCGAGCGGCTCGTCGGACTCGGCAAGGTGCCCCGTTCCCTGCACGCCAGCATGGCCTGCCGTGGCATGCAGGGCTCCTTCGCGCTGCCGCTGCTCTACGGCTACAGCTTCGTCGGCAAGGTCCGCGACGGCGCGCACGCCGGAAGGCGCGCCTTCGTCATGCGGCCGCACCAGCAGCGGGCCGTCGCCGACGAGGCCGAGCTGGTCTGGCTCCCCGACGCGGTGCCCTCCGCCCGGGCCACGCTGTTCCCCAACCTGGAGACCGCGCGGAACGCGGTCTGGGACGCGCAGATCGACAGCGGAGGCCGCGCGCTGGTCGTCGGCGCCGGGCCCGTCGGGCTGCTTTGCGCGTTCGTGCTGGCGCACGACCAGGGCGCTGCGCCCGCGCTGGTCGTCGATCGGTCCCCGGAACGCCGGGCGCGCGCCGCCGCGCTGCCCTGGATCGACGAGGTCGCCGCGCCCGACGAGGTCCCGCACGGCGCCTTCGACCACGCGTTCCACACCAGCGCGACCGGCGCGGGCCTGCAGCGCGCGCTCGACGCGGTCGGCTTCGAGGGTCAGGTCGTCGAGCTGTCGTGGTACGGGGACGACGCCGTCTCGCTGCAGCTCGGCGGCGCCTTCCACTCGGAGCGCAAGCGCCTGGTCAGCTCTCAGGTCGGCGCCGTCGCCCCCAGCCACCGACGCGACGGCTTTGGCGGCCGGCGCAGCGCCGTGCTGGAGCTGCTCAGAGACGAACGCCTCGACGCGCTGCTCGGCGACCCTGTCCCCTTCGACCGCGCGCCCGAGACCTTCGCGGCGCTCTACCGCTCGGAGCTCGAAGAGCTCTGCCCCTTGTTCACCTACGCCTAGAGAATCTCTCCGATGTCGCACCCCACGTCCTTCCGAGTCGCCGTCAAGGACCACGTGATGATCGCCCACAGCCTGACCGGCGAGGTGTTCGGGCCCGCGCAGCGGCTGCACGGCGCCACCTACGAGGTCATCACGGAGTACCTCGCCGCCGACGTCGACGCCGACGGGATCGTCATCGACATCGGGCTCGCCACTGACACGCTCCGGGCCGTGCTCGACCCGCTGCGGTTCACCAACCTCGACGACCTCCCCCAGTTCGCCGGCGCGAACACGACGACGGAGTACCTGGCTCGCTGGATCCACCAGCAGGTCTGCGGCGCGCTCGCGGGTCGCTTCGCGGGCGGGCTCCGCGTGACGCTCGAAGAGAGCCGCGTCGCCTGGGCGAGCTTCGAAGGGCCGATCGGTTGATCGCGCTGCTGGAGCCTCCCCGCCCGGCTGGGCTGGTCTCGGGCGGCTTCCGCTACCAAGAGCGCGTGATCGCAGCGCTCGGCGCCGCGGCGCGACGCGAGACCGTGCCGCCGGACGAGCTGGCCGCGCGCGTGTCCCAGCTGCGTCGAGACCATCCAGACGCGGCCGTGCTCGTAGACGGTTGGTTCACGGAGCTCTGCGCTGCGCCGCTGCCTGCCGGCGTCACCCCGCTGCTGCACACGGTCCCGCGCGCGCAGGGGTGGGCGAACGGGCACGCGCGCGCCGTCGCGACCAGTCAGCGCACCGCGGAGCGGGTCCGGTGGGCCGTCGGCGCAGTCACCGTGGTCCGGCCCGGGGTCGACGCCTGCTTCACGCCCCGACCGCGAACCGGCGACGGCACCGTCGCGCTCGTCTGCGCCGGCGCCGTGTGCGAAGCGAAGGGACAGCGGCGCCTGCTCGAGGCGCTCCGCGACGTCCCGCTACCGTGGCGGCTGACGCTCGTCGGCAGCCGGACCGCGCCCGCCGACGAGCTCGCCGAGGTGGACCGCGCGGCCCAGGGCATGCCGGTCACCGTGCAGGACGCTGCCGCACCTGAGGAGCTTGCTTCGCTCTACGCCGAACACGACCTGTTCGTCACGCTGAGCCGCGACGAGTCCTACGGCATGGCCGCTGCCGAGGCCGTCGCCGCAGGGCTGCCGCTGGTCGCCACCGACACCGGCGAGCTCGCTACGTTCGGCCGCGGCGAGGCGCGCTGGATGCTGCCCGTCGACGCAGACGAACGGGCCGTGCGCGCGCTGCTGCGCGACTTGATCGCGCGGGCAGACGAGCTCCGCGCGCTGCGCGGCCGGAGCGCAGCGCCTGCGCGCACCTGGAGCGACGCGGCCGCTGAGCTCGTCGCGGCGCTCGCCTGAGCCCGCGAGCCTCGGGCGCTAGGCGCCGCGGCGCGCGACCCGCGCGTCACAGTGCGCGGCCCGATCTTCCCAGGGACCGTGCGGCGGCGCGGTCCGCGACGGGCAGAGCTCGTTGATCGGGCAGTTGGCGCAGTCGGGGCTCTTGGCGAGGCAGACGTAGCGGCCCAGCAGCAGGAGCCGGTGGCCGGTGCCGATCCACTCGTCCTGGTCGAGCAGCGCGCAGAGGGCGCGCTCGACCTTCTCAGGGTTCTTCTCGACGGTCAGCGCCAGCCGCTGGCTGACCCGGGACACGTGGGTGTCGACCGCGATGCCGGACGGGATCCCGTAGGCGATCCCGAGCACGACGTTGGCGGTCTTCCGCGCGACGCCAGGGAGCTTGACCAACGTGTCCAGGTCGCGCGGCACCTCGCCCCCGTGCTCGGTGTGGACAGCGAGCGCAGCGCCCTGGATCGACTTGGCCTTGTTGCGGAAGAAGCCGGTGCGGTGCACGGCCTGCTCCACTTCTCCGCGCGGCGCCGACGCCAGCGCCGCGGGCGTCGGCCAGCGCTCGAACAGCGCCGGCGTGACCGTGTTGATCATCTTGTCGGTGCTCTGCGCGCTGAGGATCGTCGCGATCAGCAGCGTCCAGGCGTCCGTGTGGTCGAGCTCGCACTTCGGCTCGCGGATGGCCTGCCGCAGGCGCCCGAGCAGATCGGGCAGCGGCGGCGGCGGACCGTCCGGCCCGGCGACGGGCGCGCCGGCCTGTTTCGCGACCTTCTTCGCCGCCGCGCGCGCAGGAGCCTTTCGGCCGGTCTTCTTGGACGCCACGGCCGCACGCTACGGCACCCGCCCGACGCGCTCAATCGCGGGCGCCGAACAGCGCGGTGCCGACCCGCACCATCGTCGACCCGGCGGCGATCGCGTCGGCGAGATCTCCGGACATCCCCAGGCTCAGCGTCGCGAGCGGCAGCCCCGACCGCGCCCGCAGGTCGTCGCGCAGCGCCGCCACGCGGTCGAAGACCGGCCGCGCCGCGCCGTCCAGCGGCCCCATCGCCATCAGGCCGCAGACCCGCAGCGCCCCGCAGCGCGCCTGCACGTGCTCGAGCAGCGCCGGCGCGTCGGCCACTTCGCAGCCGTGCTTCTGCGCCTCGCCGGTCGCGTTGACCTGGAGCAGCACGTCGACCCGCCGGTCGGTCGCCGCCAGCTCGCGCTGCAGCGCGTCGGCCAGCCTGCTGCGGTCGCAGCTGTGGATCAGCTCGAGCCCCGGCACGCGCAGCAGGTCCCGCACCTTGTTGGTCTGGAGCGAGCCGATCAGGTGCCAGCCCAAGCCCTCGACCTCGCCGAGCTCGGCCGCCTTGCCGGCGAGCTCCTGCACGCGGTTCTCGCCGAAGCGCCGCTGGCCTGCAGCCATCGCGTCGGTGACTGCGCTCGCCGGATGCCGCTTGCTGACCGCGAGCAGCGCGACCTCTTCGGGCGCGCGGCCCGCGGCCTCGCACGCAGCTTGGAGCTGCGCTCGGACGGCCGCGAAGTTGTCCGCGATCGCGCTCACTCGTCCCAGTGGCGGGTGAGCGGACCGGGGAACAGCATCCTGCCGCGTCGGATCAGGGCCTCCTTGCCCTCGACGTCGAACGAACCCGCGAGCAGCGCGTCCCAGGCCTCGTAGTGGTCGGTGAACCGCACCCACGTCTCCAGCGCCTCGCCGACGCGCGTGTCGCCCGGGTGGCGGTCCCCGAGGTGCCGCGCGAGCGCGCGCATGAACGCCGCGACCTCGTCCTTGAAGGTCTCCTGGGTGACCTCCTCGGGCCGGAACCCGAAGTCCTCGATCAGCCGCTCGCGGAACTCGTGCGCGACCTGCCGCATCGACGCGCCGAGCAGCACGTCGTCCGCGGCGCGGCGGATGTCCTTTTGGGCGACCATCCTGCGGGCTAGTGGCGGAAGTGCCGTTGGCCGGTCATCCACATCGCCATGCCGCGATCCTCGGCGGCGGCGACCACCTCGGCGTCGCGCTTGCTGCCGCCCGGCTGGACCACCGCGGTCGCGCCCGCGTCCGCGCACACCAGCAGGCCGTCGGCGAAGGGGAAGAACGCGTCGCTCGCAACGACGCAGCCACGCGTCTTCTCGCCGGCCTTGTCGACGGCGATCTTGGCCGAGTCGACGCGGCTCATCTGGCCGGCGCCGATGCCGACCGTGTAGCAGGCGCCGTCGTCGCCCGAACGCGCGAGCACGATCGCGTTGGACTTGACGTGTTTGCAGACCAGCCAGGCGAAGCGCAGCGCCGCCTGCTCCTGGCCACCGGGCGCGCGGCTCGTCGCGACCTCTTCGGCGGGCGCCTCCGGTGGGACGTCGGCCGTCTGCATCAATAACCCACCGCTTACCTGACGCGAGACCAGGCCCGCCGCGTGACCGAGCTCGGGCACACCGCCGAGGTCCAGGACGCGAACGTTGGCGCCCCACTTGGCCTGCTGCAGCTCCGCGACGGCGGCTTCCTCGACCGCCGGCGCGACGACGACCTCGAGGAAGGTGCCGCTCTCAACCACCGCGCGCGCAGTCGCAGCGTCAAACGTGCGGTTGGTCGCGAGGATGCCCCCGAACGCGGAGACCGGGTCCCCGGACAGCGCCAGCTCGAACGCACGCGGCAGGTCGTCGGCGACCGCGGTGCCGCACGGGTTGTTGTGCTTGACCAAAACGCAGCTGGTGCGCTCGAACTCGAACGCCAGCTTCATCGCCGCGTCGGCGTCGAGGATGTTGTTGTAGCTCAGCGCCTTGCCGTTGCGCTGCGCGGCGCCGGCGAGGCTCGGAGCAGCGCCGCCGTACGAGTAGAACGCCGCCTGCTGGTGCGGGTTCTCGCCGTAGCGGAGATCGGCGAGCTTGCTGCCCGCCGACGCGAAGCTGCCGGCGAAGCGCGGCTCGCCTTCCATCGCGGCGCGCTCGTCGTCGAACCACTGCGCGATCGCCGCGTCGTAGGCCGCGGTGTGCGCGTAGGCCTTGGCCGCGAGCTTGCGCAAGAAGCCCTGCGGCAGCGCGCCGTCGTGCTCGCGCAGCAGGCGCAGCACCTCGGGGTAGTCGCCGGGGTCGACGACGACCGCGACGTCTCGGTGGTTCTTGGCCGCGCTGCGGATCATCGCCGGGCCGCCGATGTCGATGTTCTCGACGATCTCCTGGCGGTCGATCCCGGGCCGCTGCACCGTCTCGCGGAAGCGGTAAAGGTTCACGCACAGCAGGTCGATCGCGTCGATGCCGTGCTCCCCCATCGCCGCCGTGTGCGCCGCGTCGTCGCGCCGCGCGAGCAGGCCGCCGTGCACCTTGGGGTGCAGCGTCTTGACGCGGCCGTCCATCATCTCGGGGAAGCCCGTGTAGTCCGCGACCTCCTGCACCTCGACGCCTGCCGCCGCGATCTCGCGGCGCGTGCCGCCCGTCGACAGCAGCGAGAAGCCGGCCTCCGCCAGCCCCTTGCCGAACTCGGAGATCCCTTGCTTGTCCGTCACCGACAGCAGCGCGCGCCTCATGCCTTGGCCTCGTCCTTCCTCTTCTTCAAGTAGCCTTCGATGAACGGGTCGAGATCGCCGTCCAGCACGCCCGACACGTCCGAGGTCTCGATCTCGGTGCGCAGGTCCTTGCACATCTGGTAGGGCTGCAGCACGTAGCTGCGGATCTGG
>CAZTQF010000103.1:0-7442 GCA_964615255.1 uncultured candidatus Brocadiaceae bacterium
CCTTCGGGGACCTGCACGGTGGCGACGCGCGGGCCCTGCGGCGCGAGCAAGGAGAGCAGCAGAGCGGCGGCGATCACGAGCCCGCCTCCAGCAGCTCGTCGGCGTCTCCGCCGCCGAGCCCGAACAGCCAGAGCAGCTGGAAGCGCCACGCGGCGCGCGTGCTCCGGTAGCCGACGAGGCCATAGAGCAGGGACCAGGAGCTGCGCTCCCGCGCCGATTCGTAGTGGAAGAGCGGCGGGAGGCGGACCTCGGTGAGCTCGGCGCGGCGCCGCGTCAGCGGCGCCGTGACCGTGCGCGCCTCGCCGTCGCGCCAGAAGGTCACCTCGAGCGACGCGCCGTCGGCGTCGCGCGTCGCCGTCAGCAGCCTCTGCGGGTGGGTCAGCGCCTCGCCGTCGACGGCCGCGACGAGGTCCCCGAACCGCAGCCCCGCGCTGCGCCACGGGCTGTTGGCGGACATCCCGACGAGGACGGCGCCCGCGCCCGGCCCCAGGCCTGCCGCGCGCGCCTCGACCTCGGTGGCGGCGCGGACGACGACGCCGAGGCGCTGCTCCTCGCGGTAGCGCTCGGTCGCGACCCGCGCCGCGGGTCTCGCGCGCGCGACCAGCGTCAGCGCGGTCTCGGCTTCCCGGCCGGCGCGGTCGAGGAGCAGCGCGACCTCGGCGCCGGGGCGCGCCGTCAGCTCGATCTGCCGCCACTGGCTCACCGTGCCCAGCTCCTGTGCAGCGCCGCCGTCGACCTCGACCTCGAGCAGCAGGTCGCCTTTCTGCAGGCCTGCCGCAGCGGCGGGCGAGTTCTCGACGACCCGGTCGACGACCACGGCCTCCGGCTCGTTGAGCTTCGCTTCGAGCGTCTCGCGGGCGTCGCGCAGGTAGAGGCCCGAGAAGGTGCCGGCAGGCAGCGCGGCGCGGGCGGCTTCGTCGTCGGGCTCGGCGCGGAGATCGAGCGGCTCCTCCATGTCGGCGAGCGCTACGGGCTGCTCGGGCAGCTCGGAGAACAGCGAGCAGGCCGGAGACGCGGCGCAGCAGAGCGCGGCGAGCAGGTGGGTGCGGGGCTTCATGGTCACGCGATTCGCATGCGGTGGAAGGTGGTCGCGAGCAGGACGCTGGTCACGGCGATCCAGGCGAGCGGCGCCCACGTCGCGAGGTCGGCGTGCAGCCAGAGGGCGTCGGCGGCGCCGCGCGCGGTCGCGCTGAGGTAGGCGAGCACGGACTCGTCCCGCCACGGGGTCGGCAGGTGGCTGGTCAGGAGCCAGCCGCCGTGCTGCGGCGCCCACACGCGCAGCGCCTCGGGCGCGAGCACGGCGGCGGCGGCCAGCGCCAGGGCCATCGCGGGGCGCCGGGCGAGCGCTGACGCGGCCATCGCGGCGGTCACCACGGCGACCATCGGGAGCGTCAGCTGCGTGACCGCGACGAGCATCGTCGGGAGCACGTCGGCGGCTGGCGCGAGCACGTCGCGGTCGCCGTAGCGCGAGACCTCTTCGAGGTCTCCGAAGCCGACCAGCGCGCCGCTGGCGACCACGCTGCCGGCCAGGGTAAGGAGCCAGCCGACGATCGTCGCAGCGAGCAGGACCATGGCCTTGCCCGACAGGACGTCCTGGCGACGCAGGCTGCGGATGCAGGTGTTGCGGAGCGTGTCGGCGGCGACGTCGGCGGCGATCGTCTGGCTCGCCAGCCACAGCAGCGCCAGCGCGAGGAGCGGCGTCGCGGTCTGCAGGCTCTGCGCGACCGCGAGGTAGCCGCTGCCGGCGTCGGCGCTGAAGCGCTCGCCCGCCTCGACCAGCCCGAGGCCGCGCTCGACCTCGCCGCGGTAACGCTGCACGGACAGCGCCGCCGTGATGCCCGGCAGGAGCAGCAGGGGGAGGGTCGCGCGCCGCCGGAGCAGCATCGAGGCCTCGTAGCGGGACGCCCGCAGCGCGGCCCGCGCCGTCGAGCCCACCGTCGGCGCCGGCGGGGTCCCGTCTGCGGCCGGCGTCGTGGGAGGCGTAGGCGGCGCGAACTCGGCGCGCGCGGCCTCCAGGTAGATGCGCTCGAGCGTCGCCTGCTCGGGGGCGAACGACGTCAGGTCGCCGGCGTCGGTGAGCGCGCGGGTGACTTCGCCGGGAGCTCGCGCCCCGAGGTCGACCAGCAGACGGTCGCCGTCTCGCGTGGCGCGCAGGTCGAGCGTCGACAGTCGCTCCTGGAGCGCGTCGAGCGGCGCGCCGGTGACGACGTGGCGGACGCCGACGCGCTGGCGCAGTTCGTCGAGGTCTCCTTCGGCGACCATCTGGCCGTCGCGCAGCACGCCGACCCGCGTGCACAGCCCCTCGAGCTCGGCGAGCTGGTGGCTCGACAGCATCACCGCCACGCCTTCGTCGCGGGTCAGGCGCTGGAGCAGCGCGCGGAGCTCGGCGATGCCTTCGGGGTCGAGCCCGTTGGTCGGCTCGTCCAGGAGCAGCAGGCGCGGCTTGCCGAGCAGCGCCTGGGCGATGCCGAGGCGCTGCCGCATGCCCATCGAGAACCCGCCGACGCGGCGGTCGATAGCCTCAGCGAGCCCGACGGCTTCGACGACGCGTTCGACCTCGACCGCAGCGAGCCGGTGCGCGACGCCCTGGAGGCGGACCAGGGCGAACAGGTTCTGGCGCGCCGTCAGGTGCGCGTGGAAGCCCGGCCGCTCGATCAGCGCGCCGACCACGGCGTTGGCCGCGCGTCGGTGTGCACCGGCGTCGGCGCCGAAGATCCGCACCGCGCCGCGGCGCGGGCGCAGGAGGCCGAGGCAGAGGCGCATGACGGTGGTCTTGCCAGCGCCGTTGTGACCCAGGAAGCCGTAGCAGTCGCCGGGCTCCAGCCGCAAAGACACGCCCTTCACGGCGGCGCGGGCGCCGTAGCCGAAGTGCAGGTCCTGTAGCTCGAGTGCCGTCACGCTTGAGCGTCGATGCTCCCCGCGCGACCGGGGACTTCAAGACGCGGCGCGCAGGAGTTCGTATCATCCGGCGCCCGGACCATGGATGTTCTTCATCGCGCCTTCGCGCGGACAGCGGCGCGGCGCCGCCACCTCGACGAGCCCAACCTGCTGCGCTCCCTGACGCTCGTGATCAACGGCGTGCCGGGCGGCATCAACCTCGGCCAGGGCGTCTGCGACCTCGACTCTCCCGCGCCGCTCGTGCAGGGCGCCATCGCGTCGATCGGCGGCGAGGACCGCCAGCTCTACACGCCGTACGCGGGCTTGCCGGAGCTGCGCGAGGCGATCGCCGCCAAGCTCCGTCGGCACAACCAGCTCGACTACCAGGCCGAGAACGTCGCGGTCTGCACCGGCAGCAGCGGCGCGTTCTTCGCGGCCGGCATGACCCTGCTCGAGCCGGGCGACGAGGTCGTGCTGTTCGAGCCGTTCTACAGCTACCACTGGACGACCGTGCCGCTGTTCGGCGCCGTGCCCAAGGCGGTGCGGCTGCAGGGCAAGGAGCTCGCGTTCGACCCGGACTTGCTGCGCGCGCAGCTGACGCCGCGCACGCGCGCGGTGGTGGTCAACACGCCGGGCAACCCGTCGGGCAAGGTCTGGACGCGCGAGGAGCTCGCCGAGCTCGGCCGCGTGCTCGACGGCACCGACGTGATGGTGCTGACCGACGAGGTCTACGAGTACATGTGCTTCGACGGCCGCGAGCACGTCTCGCCGGCGACGGTGCCGGAGCTCGCGGAGCGCACGCTGACGATGAACTCGTTCAGCAAGACGTTCTCTGTTACGGGCTGGCGCGTCGGGTTCCTGGCGGGGCCCGCCGAGGTCGTCGAAAAGTGCGGCGTGGTGTTCGACCAGGTCGAGGTCTGCGCGGCGCGGCCGACGCAGCGGGGGGTGCAGCGCGCGCTCGAGCAGCTGCCGGACTCCTTCTACACCGACCTGCAGGCAGAGTACCAGGCGAAGCGCGACCTGTTCTGCGCGGCGCTGAAGGACGCGGGCTTCTCGTTCGACGTGCCGCAGGGCGCCTACTACGTGCTCGCCGACTACACCGACGTGTTCGGGGACGTGACGCCCTACGAGGCGGTCACCGCGATGATCGACCGGATCGGCGTCAACGCCGTGCCCGGGGACCTGTTCTTCTCCGAGCCCGAAGGGGTCCGGTGCATGCGCTTCCAGTTCGCGGTCGAGCGGGCTGTGTTGGCCGAGGCGGGAGAGCGCCTCAGGAGTCTCGCCAGATGACCCTTCGACCTCTCGCCCTTCCTCGCGCGCTCCTGCTCGCCAGCGCTGCGCTGCCTGCCGTCGTCGCGCCGGCCCAGAACGCCGAGCCCGCAGCCGGCTTCGTCGCCGAGCACCAGGCGTGGCTCGACGCCAACAGCGACGTCGTCGTGCTCAACGTCGCGGCGCACCCCGATGACGAGTCGTCGCGGACCAACATGATGCTGCGCCGCAAGCACGGCATGCGGGTCGTGCAGGTCTACTCGACCTACGGCGACGGCGGGCAGAACGCGATCGGCCGCGAGATCGGGCCGGCGCTTGCCCGCATCCGCGTGCGCGAGACGCTGCGCGCCGCGGCGATGTCGGGCGCCGAGGTGCGCTGGCTCGGGATGCCGGACTTCGGCTTCAGCAAGACGCGGGAAGAGACGCTGAAGTTCTGGGGCGAAGACGAGTTCAAGGACCGGATGCGCCGGGTCTTCGACGAGGTCGACCCCGACGTCGTCATCACCAACCACAGCCTCGACAAAGGCCATGGCCACCACCGGGCGTCGATCTGGGCGGCGATCGAATTGCTCAAGGAGCGCGAGCGCGCCGGCCGCTACGCGCCGCGGCTCTACTCGCGCAGCGGCGTGGACAAGGCGCAGCTGGCCTTCGACCCGGCGGAGCTGGACCCCGCGCGCGGCCACACCTACGCGCGGCTCGCGTGGGACGCGTGGACGCAGCACGAGAGCCAGGGCCCGTGGGGGGAGCACAAGCCGCTGCGCGTCGGCAAGGACTACTGGCGCGTGGTGCACCCTGAAGGCGTCTCGGCAGCCGATGCTGCCGACCTCGCCGGCTGGGCCCGCCCGGTGGGCGGGACGGTCGACAGCGCGTTGCCGGCGGACTTCCGGACGTATGCGCCGGAGCAGCGCTGGCGGTCGGCGGCCGGGGTTCGCCGCGCGCTGCTCGAGCAGGCGGGCAAGTCCAGCGATCGACGCAGGAGCCGGGTCTGGCGGCGGCGCGCAGGCGCCGTGCAGCGCCTGATGCTCGCGATGAGGGGCGTGAGGGCGGAGGTCTGGCTCGAGCGGGAGGCGGTGCCGCGCGGCGGCCGGGGCAAGGGCAACGTCGTCCTGCACGGCCACGAGCAGGTGCAGGACGTGCGCGTCCGCAGCGGCGACCGCGACGGCGAGGTGGTGCGGCAGCCCGTGCGGCAGACGCCGTTCGACGACCGCCCGCGCGGCAAGCCCAAGCTGTCGACGCCCCCGACGCGTGGCGACGGGCCGCCCGCGCCGACGCCCCCCAAAGGCGTGGTCGCTGCGGACCCGCTGCCGGGCCGCTTCGAGTGGTCGTTCGCGTGCGCCTACGGACTCGACGAAGCGTTGCCCGACGGTCCGGAGCCGAGCTTCGCGTCGGTCACCGTGAGCTTCACGCTCGACGGCGAGCGCTTCGAGGTCACCGAGGCGTTGCCCTACACGCCGGTGGACCCGGTCGCGCTGACGTTTGATCGCGAGGTCGTGCTCGTGCCGCGCGGCCAGAAGAGCGTGCGCACGCTGAGCGTCACCGCGCAGAGCCAGCTCGACGAGCCGGCCGCAGCCGCCGTGCAGCTGCAGATGGGGCCAGGCATCACGGCCGAGGCGACGCCGGGCCGCATCACCCTGACCCAAGAGCAGCGCGAGGCGCGCGTGCTGGTGCAGGCGACCATCGACGCCGGTGAGATGACGCCGGACGCCGGCCTCGCGGTCGGCTTCGGAGACGCGCGCGTGCGTCTGCCGCTGCGTTTGGTCGACGTCACCGTGCCGGACGGCTTGCGGGTCGGCCTCGTGCGCGGCCCCGAGGACACCACCGAGCGCACGCTCGCCGACCTCGGCATCCCGTTCGTTCACCTCGACCGCGACGCGCTGGTGTCGACCGACCTCGACCCGTTCTCGGTCGTGTTCCTCGACATCCGCGCCTACCACCACCGGCCCGAGCTCGCCGAGGTGCGGGAGCGCCTGCAGCAGTTCTGCCGCGGCGGCGGCCGCGTGGTCTCGATGTACCACAAGCCCGGCGAGTGGAACGCCAAGGAAGGCCACCCGCTGCTGTCTCCGTTCGCGCTGACCGTCGGCAACGAGCGCGTCACCGAGGAGGACGCCGCGGTGACGCTGCTCAACCCCGAGCATCGCCTGATGACCTACCCGCATCGCATCCAAGCGTCGGACTTCGACGGCTGGGTGCAGGAGCGCGGCCTCAACTTCCCCAAGACCTGGGACGACGCCTGGCTGCCGATGCTCGGGATGAAGGACTCCGGTGAAGAGAAGCAGCACCAGGGCTCGCTGCTCTACACGAGCTACGGCAAGGGCGACTTCGTGTACTGCTCGCTGTCGCTCTACCGTCAGCTGCGCAAGGGCAACCCGGGCGCGGTGCGCCTGCTGGTCAACCTGCTGGCGCGCTGACGGGCGCGGGTCGAAGCTTCTCTACTTCGCGGCGGCGCCGCAGTAGCAGGCCGCTGGCGGCATCACGTCGGCGCTGGCCCACGCGCGACGGAACGCCGCGTCGGCGTGCTTGGCTTCAGCGACGCGGCCCTGCGCGGTGAGGGCATCGCGCAGCCCGAGCAGGGCCCAGCCGTTGGCGGGGTAGACCTCGAGGTCCCGCAGGAACACCTGCTCGGCTTCCTTGTGCTTGCCGTCGAGCACCAGCAACGCGCCGTAGGCGTGGCGCGCCGGCATCATCCACGGCGCGGGCTCGGCGTAGACGATGACCTCCTCGAGCGCGACGGCCTTCTTCAGCTCGGCGAGGCCGGCTGCGCGGTCGCCCTTCTTGAACGCCGCTTCGCCGCGCAGCACGTGCTGCGCGATCTTCATGACTTCGTCCGCGGGCTGGTGGCCGAGCTTGCGATCGGTGTCGATCAGCGCCGCGACGGCCTCGTCGAGCGCCTTGCTCTCGGCCTTCGCTTCGTCGTGGCGGCCGGTGTTGGCGAACGCGACGCCGCGCGCGTAGCGTCGCATGGCTTCGCTGACGATCGCCCACTCCGGCCCGGCGGGCTCGGCGAGGATCTCGTCCCACATGCCGAAGCGCACCATCACGTGCCACTTGCTCCCGGCGACGCCGTCGCTGAACGAAGCCAGCGCCTCCATCAGCGCCGCAGGCACCTCGGTCGTGATCGCGCGCGCGGCCGACAGCGCCTCGCGGCGGCGGCCTTGCATCATCGCGGCCCACGCGAGGAAGTGCCGGTTGTGCGCCATGTAGACGCGGTACTCGCCGGCGTTGGGGTCGCCCTCGAACCACGCGTCGTCGAGCGCGGCCGCGCGGCGGTTGCAGTCAGCGGCGTCGTCGTAGCGGCC
>CAZTQF010000104.1:0-4290 GCA_964615255.1 uncultured candidatus Brocadiaceae bacterium
CTTCGGGGCCCCGAGACATTTTCTAGAAAAGGCTTACGTGCTGCGCCGCCACGATGTGGCGTGTCCTGGTGTTGGGCGCGCGCGGCGATCAGGCTACGACTCCCGACGCCACGGGATGTCGGCCACGCCAGCGTGCTGATTGGCCAGCCGCGCCCAGCTGAAGCACAGGTCTGACAGTCGGTTGAGGTAGACGCCGATCTGCTGCGGGACGGGGTGGTCCTCGGCGACCTGCCGCTCCAGCGTCCAGTAGCAGCGCTCGGCCCGACGGGAGACCGTGCGGGCCAGGTGCAGCAGCGACGCGATGCGGCAGCCCCCGGGGAGCACGAAGTTCGTCAGGGGTGGCAACTGCGCCTCGGACTCGTCGATCCACGACTCGAGCTGCACGATCGCGGCATCGACCGTAGGGACCGACGCCTCGCCGCCCTCAGTCGCGAGGTCGGCGCCGATCTCGAACAGAGTGTCCTGCACGCGCTGTACCTGAAGATCCGCAGGCGCGCCTTCGGCGGACAGCTCGGCGCGCAGCAGGCCCAGCACGGAGTTGAGCTCGTCGACCGTCCCGTAGGCTTCGATGCGAGCGTCGTCCTTGGGGACGCGGCGATTGCCGAACAGGCCGGTCTGGCCGTCGTCTCCCGTTCTCGTGTAGATGGGCATCAGGGCGGGGCTATTGGGCCATGCCTGCGAGAAGAAAAGCCGGCCGACGAGGTTTCCCTCGCCGGCCGGGGGCTCTGTTCCACATCTGATGGGTGCCCTTGCGGGCGGATGGAGAGGATCCCACCGGGAGCCGTTGGCTCACCTGTCCCCGAGGAGACGGGCAGCCGCCCAGGTCGCGACTCCAATGTAGTGCAGAGAGCTGTGTCGTCATGGGCACGGTGGCACCGTGCCGTCCGGAGTATTTTGCGCCCCGCCAGGGGTGTCAAGGCGCAAAGCCCGGCGTCCCTAGGGAGATCGGTTTAGGATGTTCCCTGACTTGAGGCGCCCCCGTCGCGGCCTCGTCGCCGCCGCCCTTCCTTACCTGCTCCTTCGATGCCGCGCACCTCGCCGTTTCTCTCCGCACTGACCCTCTGCGCGCTCGCGCTCCCGGCGCAGGGCCTGGGGCTCCGGGCGGTCGGCGGGTCGATGCCCGGCCCGCTCGCCGTGTCTCTGGAGGGGTGCTACCCCTTCGAGCTCGCCCTCTTCATCCCGTCGGGCAACGCGGGGCCGACGCCGATCGGGCTGTTCGATCCTGCGGACCCGCGGTCCCTGTCGGTCGGCGCTGACCTCGCGAGCTTCTCGTTCCTGACCGTCGCCGGGCTGACCGGCGAAGCGGGCGTGACGCTGCAGATGCCGTCGAACCCGGCGCTGCTCGACGCGCCGCTGTTCTGGCAGGCGGTGACGTTCTCGTTCTTGCCGACGCTGATCGACCGGATCAGCAACCCCGACGTGGTCCGGCTCGGGATCGCAGGGCAGTTCCGCGACCGCAACCTCCAGACGTTCGACCTGCGCGCGTTCGCGACGGCGTTGGTCCGCGCCGACAACAAGCCGCTGCTCGTCGGCGGCGCCCGCGGGGCCCTGCTGGCGCAGGTCGCGACCGACGCGACCGAGATCTACGACCCGGTCACCGACCTGTTCGTCCCTGGCCCGACGATGACCACGCCGCGTTCGCTGCACACGCAGACCCGGCTCAACGACGGCCGCTTCCTGATCACCGGCGGCGTCGACGCCGGCAACAACCCGCAGGCGTCCTGCGAGATCTACGACCCGGTCGCCGACGCCTTCGTCGCCGTCGCCTCGATGAACGTGCCCCGCATGGGCGCGACCGCGACGCTGCTGGGCGACGGCCGCGTCCTGCTGACGGGCGGGCTCGAGGCCCTCTCGACGACGCCCACCCAGCTCCAGGCGATCCGCGACGCCGTCGACTCCACCGAGATCTACGACCCGGTCGCGAACACGTGGACGCTCGGTCCGGCGATGTCCGATCCGCGCGCCGGGCACGTCGCGCTCGAGCGCAGCGACGGCCGCGTCGTGCTCTGCGGCGGCATCAGCTGGACGCCGAACTTCTTCTTCGGCTGGCTGCCGACGGTCGAGACGTCCTGCGACGTCTACGACCCGGCGAGCAACACCATGAGCGCCGGCCCCGCGATGAACGACGCGCGGGCGTTGATCGATCCGGTCCAGATCGGTCCGGACCGCTGGCTGCTCGCCGGCGGCGTCAACGGCCTCTCGATCCTGCCGTTCAACCCGGGCAACCCGACGGCCTCCGCGGAGATCTACGACGGCGTCGCCAACACCTGGACGAGCGTCGGCTCCATGGCCACGGCGAGGGTCAACCAAAAGGGTTGGGCACTCGACAACGGCACCGTGCTCCTCGCGGGCGGCGGCGACGGCAGCATCCTGTCGCCTTCGCCGCTCTCGTCGACCGAGATCTTCGACCCCGCGACCAACACCTTCAGTCCGGGACCGTCCATGAACCTGCCGCGCGCGGCGGCGGGCATCCTCCGCATGCCGCAGGGGCAGGTGTTCCTGTTCGGCGGCGCCGACTCGGGGCAGACGGTCACCAACACCACGGAGTGGTACTTCTTCTGAGTCACCAGGACCCGTTGCTGGACGTGCTGGCCGCCAACGTGCGGTCGCTCCGCAAGGCGCTGCGCTGGTCCCGCCGTCAGCTCGCGCTTCGCGCCGACATCAGCGAGCGCTTCCTGGCAGACGTGGAGCAGGCGGCCGCGAACCCGTCGCTGCTCCGGGTTCAGGCGCTCGCGAGGGCTCTCGATGTGTCGCTCGCCGAGCTGCTCTCCGCGAGTTCGACGGCCGAGCGCGCGCACGTCGCGCTGCTCGGTCTGCGCGGCGCCGGCAAGAGCACGGTCGGTCCGCGGCTGGCGGAGCGGCTGGCCGTCCCGTTCGTCGAGCTCGACGCATGCATCGAGGCGGCCTCGGGGCTCAGCCTGGACGAGATCTTCCAGGTTCATGGTGAGGCCTACTACCGCGCCGCGGAGCGCACCGAGCTGAGGCGACTGCTCGCGGGGGACCCGTGCGTGTTCGCGGTCGGCGGCGGGCTGGTGACCGACGAGGAGAGCTACGAGACGCTGCGCCGGCGGGCGCGGACCGTGTGGCTGCGCGCGACGCCCGAAGAGCACTGGCAGCGCGTGGTCGCGCAGGGGGACACGAGGCCGATGGCGGACAACGAGCAGGCGTTCGTCGACCTGCGCCGGATCCTCGCGGCGCGGGAGCCGCTCTACCAGCGGGCCGAAGTGGTCGTTGACACCTCTGGCGCGCGCCTCGACGACGTGGTCACTGCGGTCGCGGCGCAGGTCGAGGCCGCGCCCAGCTGAGCGCGGCGTCGGCGTGCGGACCTCAGTCGAGGTCTTCGGGGAGCTCGTTGGGGACGTCGTCCCGCTCGCCGCGCACGACCACCAGGATCGCGCCGTGCGGGACGACGAGGTAGCGCTCGTCCTCGAAGGTGATCTCGATCGCAGCCTTGCGGAAGAACAGCGCGTAGTCCCCGAGCTCGGCCTGCATGGGCAGGAACCTCGGCGCGCGATAGCCGTCCTTCCAGGGCTCCTGTTCGTCGCTCGGCGGCGGCAGCGGCTGTCCGGGGCCGATCGCGATCACCCTGCCGCCCTGGACTTCCTCCTTCTCGACGACGTTCGCGGGGAGATAGAGGCCGACCTTGGTCATCCGCTCTTTCTGTTCGGGCTTGACCAGGACCCGGTCGCCGACGACGAGCAGCTCTTTGTTGCCACGCTTCATGGGGGGCGACAGGATACGGCGGAGCAGCGCTCGCCGCATCCGCGGGGCTGGCAGCAGCGAAATGCGTCTCATGGCCAGCGCCCAGGTGCCGTCGATTCGTGTCCGCGCCGTCAACGACCGGGACGTGCGGCCAGGGGGTCGGTTCGTGCTCTACTGGATGATCGCGTCCCGCCGGCGTCTCGCGAACTTCGGCCTCCAGCGCGCCGTCGAGGTGGCGCGCGCCCTCGGCAAGCCGCTGCTGGTCCTCGAGGCGCTGCGCTGCGACTACCGCTGGGCGAGCGATCGGCTGCACGCCTTCGTGGTCCAGGGCATGGCCGACAACCTCGTCGACTTCGCGGACGCAGGCGTCACCTACTACGCCTACGTTGAGCCGGAGCGTGGCGCGGGCGCCGGCATGCTCGCGGCGCTCGCCGAGGACGCCTGCGCCGTCGTGACCGACGACTTCCCGTGCTTCTTCCTGCCGCGGATGGTCGAGGCGGCTGCGGCGCGATGCCCCGTCTCGCTCGAAGCAGTCGACGGCAACGGTCTGCTGCCCATGCGCGCGGCCGACAAGGTGTTCTCGCGTGC
>CAZTQF010000104.1:4390-7422 GCA_964615255.1 uncultured candidatus Brocadiaceae bacterium
CTCGCGCTGCGCGCGTTCCTCTCCGATCGCCTCGATCGCTACGGCGCGGAGCGCAGCCACCCGGACTCCGACAGCCCGAGCGGGCTGTCTCCCTACCTGCACTTCGGCCACGTCTCCGCGCACCAGGTGTTCGCGGGGCTCGCCCAGCGCGAGGAGTGGACGCGCGAACGCATCGTCGACACCAGGAAGGGCCAGCGCGGGTGGTACGGGATGGGCGAGGCCGCGGAGGCCTTCCTCGACGAGCTCGTCACGTGGCGCGAGCTGGGGTTCAACTTCACGTCCCAGCGCGACGACTACGAGGACTACGAGTCGCTGCCGGAGTGGGCGCGGAAGACGCTGGAGAAGCACGCGCCCGACCCGCGCAGCCACGTCTACTCGCTCGACGAGTTCGCTGAGGGCGCCACGCACGACCGCGTCTGGAACGCCGCGCAGCGGCAGCTCCGCGAGACCGGCGTCATCCAGAACTACCTGCGCATGCTCTGGGGCAAGAAGGTGCTGGAGTGGTCGCGCACGCCGCAGGAGGCGATGGCGATCCTGATCGAGCTCAACAACCGCTACGCCCTCGACGGCCGCAACCCCAACTCCTACAGCGGCATCTCGTGGGTGCTCGGCCGCTACGACCGCCCGTGGGCGCCCGAACGCGACGTCTACGGCGTCATCCGCTACATGAGCTCGGACAACACCGTCCGCAAGCTCAAGATGAAGGGCTACCTCGCCGAGTGGGCTGCGGGCGAGAGCGGGCTGCTGCCGCAGCCGCGCAAGCGCTAGCCGCCGAACAGCCGCGTCAAGAAGGCGCGGTCGCTGAAGCGCGTGCGCTTGCCGGTCTGGCCCAAGCGCACGACGACCAGGTCCTCCGACTCGGAGATGTAGAGGCGCTGGTCGAACATGCCCGAGGCCGACACGATGTCCTTCGGCACCAGGCCGCCCTGGGAGCGCCTGCCGACCAGCCAGAAGTTGAGCCCGTAGATCGGGTTTGCCTTGGAGCCCGTGAACATCTCGTCGAAGTGTTCGGTCGGGATCAGCTGTCGGCCCTCGTGCTTGCCGCGGTCGCGCACCAGCAGGCCGAACTTGGCCCACTCGCGCGCGGTCATGTAGGCGCCGTAGGGCAGGCCTGGGTTGCCCTGCGGGTCGCGGAGCCAGCGCGTGTAGGTGCAGCCGATCGGGTCGAGCACGCGCGCCTCGAGGTAGGCGACGAAGTCGTCGGGGTGCTCGCCCTTCTCGGGCTTGGCCGCGGCCAGCTTCCGCTTCAGGAACTCACCGAACACCATCAGGTGGTTGGAGCCGTAGCGGAACCGCGTGCCCGGCTCGGCCGCGCACTTGCAGCCGATCGACATGGCGTAGACGTCTGGGACCCCCGCGCGGTGCAGCCTGGAGTCGTTGTTCTTGAGGCCGCTGGTGAAGTTCAGCAGCTGGCGGACGGTGATCCTTTCGCGCAGGTCGTCGCCGCGCCACTCGGTGATCGTCTCGCAGACCTTCTCATCGAGCTCCAGCAGGCCCTCGTCCTGCGCGATCAGCGCGACGACCGGGGCGAACGACTTGGTGCCGCTGAAGATGTGCTGGCCGCGATCCGCGCGGTGGCCGTTGTGGTACTCCTCGAAGACGAGCTCGTCGCCCCGGTAGGCCAGCAGCGCGAGGCCCGCGTTCTCCTCGGAGAACTCGGCGGCCCCCGCGAAGTCGAGCTTGGTGGGGGCGCGCTCACCCTGCTGGGCGGGCAGCGTCAGGCAGGAGGCGGCGAGGACGGCGACGGCGCGGATCCGCATGGCAGCATGTTATCCAGGTGGACTAGGCTGGGGACATGCGTCTGCATGCTGCCGCTGTTCTCGTCGCTGCGTCGGTCGCCGGGTGCGTCACCACCGAGTCTGCGCCCGAGGCGCGCCCGCACGTCGTGCTGATCCTCGCCGACGACCTGGGCTGGACCGACCTTTCGACTGGTCGGACCAACGGGGGGCACGGCTCTCCCTATCACCGCACGCCCAACCTGGACCGCTTGGCCGGCGCGGGCACCTGCTTTACGGACGCCTACAGCAACGGCCCCAACTGCGCGCCCTCGCGGGCGGCGCTCTGGAGCGGTCGGTGGGCGGCGCGCACTGGCGTCTATACGGTCGCTGGCGGCAACCGCGGCAAGGCAGAGTTCCGCAAGCTCGACGCAGCTGAGAACCGCACCGTGTTGTCCGGGGACGAGGTCACCCTCGCCGAGGTGCTGCAGGCCGCGGGCTACGCGACGGCGCACTTCGGCAAGTGGCACCTCGGCGACCAGGAGGACGGCGAGTCGCCGACCGACCAGGGCTTCGACCACCAGGTCGGCGGCGACCGGCGCGGCGGGGTCGGCAAGCTCGGCCACTTCGCCGACGAGGCGGGCGCGCTGCCGATCCCAGGGATGGTCGCCAACGGTCGCGGCGGCCAGTTCGTCGCGGACCGGCTCACGGACGAGGCGGTCCGCTGGCTGTCCGGACTTGATGGTGCGCCGGCGTTCTGCTGCGTCAGCCACTATTCGGTCCACACGCCCATCCAGGCGCCGGACGACGACTTCGAGGCGACGCCGGACGCGCCGCAGGGCTCGCGCCACCGCAACCGCCGCTACGCTGCGATGCTCAAGAACCTCGACGACAACGTGGGCAGGATCGTCGCCTACCTCGAGGCGGCCGACGACCCGCTGCGTCCCGGGCACAAGATGATCGAGAACACGCTGATCGCCTTCTCGTCGGACAACGGCGGGCTCGGCGGCTACCAGGAGGCCGGCGTGGAAGGCGGCGGGGGCGTCACCAACCAGCTGCCGCTGCGCAGCGGCAAGGGCTCGCTGCACGAAGGCGGTGTGCGCGTCCCGCTGATCGTGCGCTGGGACGACCGCGTCGCGCCGGGCGGCGTCGACGCGACGCCGACGCAGCTGTTCGACCTCTACCCGACGCTGGCGGCCCTCGGCGGCGCGGCGATGCCCGCCGGCCACGAGGTCGACGGCGTGGACTTATCGGCGCGGCTGCAGTCGCGGAGCGCCGACGCCGTGGCCGCAGCGCGTCCGCTGTTCTGGCACTTCC
>CAZTQF010000105.1:0-7413 GCA_964615255.1 uncultured candidatus Brocadiaceae bacterium
GACGCCGGCCGGACCGCCGAACCGCCTCCGCCACGTCGTCCGGATCGAGGCGGGCGGCCGCCGCTACTATCTCAAGTGCTTCGCGCGCACGCAGTGGAAGAACCGGGCGCGCTTCGCGACCACGCGCCCGCAGGCGTCGGACGACGCCGACCGCGAGCGCCGCGTGACCCAGGCGCTGCGCGAGGCCGGGCACGGCGCGCCGCGGCCCGTCGCCTACGGCCGGCGCGGACCCGCCAGCTACTACCTCTGCGCCGAGCTCGACGGCGCGCCGCTCGCGCCGAAGCTCACCGATGGGAGCGCGGACGGCCACCTGAGCGCGCGGGTCGCTGCGCACTGCGGCGCGCTGCTCGCCGCGGGCTTCCGCCTCCCCGACCTCAGCGCCGACCACGTGTTCGTCGACGCCGAAGGCAGCGTCGCGGTGCTCGACCTGCACAACGGCGGCGTGGGCGCGCCGGGGGCGCCGGGGCGCAAGCTGCTCGCCCGCGTGCTGCGCCGGTTCGCGCGCTCGGTGCGCGGCGTTCCGGTCGCGCGGCCCGCGGCGATGCGGTTCGGCTGCCGCCTGCTCCGGGCCGCCGGCGCGAGCCCGTCGCTGCGTCGCGCCCTGTTGACCGGCGCGCAGCCGTTCGGCACGGCCGCGCGCTACGAGCAGCCCGGCCGCAGCCGCGCCTACGCCGACCGCAACCCGCGCCGCGCGAAGCAGGAGCGGGCGCTGCTGGAGCGCGTCTGGCCCGGCCGTTCCGGCGAGCTCGTGCTGGATCTGCCCTGCGGCGCTGGCCGACTCCGTCCCTTCCTGCGCGCGCGCGGTCACCGGGTGCTGCAGGCCGACGGCGCGCTGGCGATGCTCCGCGAGGCCGCGGCGCGCGGCGAACGCGGCGAGCTGCAGGTGCAGGCCGACGCGCTGCACGTCCCGTTCGCGGACCGCGCCGTCGACGGCGTGGTGATGTTCCGTTTTCTGCACCACCTGCCGCCCGACGCCGCGCGCGCGGCGATGGCCGAGGCCTATCGGGTCGCGCGCCGCTTCGTGGTGCTGAGCTTTTTCCATCCGGTCAGCCTGCACCACCTGCAGCGGCTCGCGCGGCAGTCGGTCGGCGCCCCCACCACCCGCTTCACCAGCTCGCTGGGAGACATCCAACGCGTCGCCGCGCAGCACGGCTTCCGGCTGCAGGCGCGAGCAGCGCAGCTGCCGTTCGCGCGCGACCTGTGGCTGGCCGCGCTGGTGCGGCAGGACGCGAACGCTCAGCGCAGCTGACGCGGCGCGCGCGACGGCTTGCGGAGGAGGTCCAGCATCCCGGCGCCGTCGTTGTCGCCGCCGCCTGCCTCGCCGTCGTCGAGCACGCGGTCGAGGGCCGAGCGCGTCCCGGCGGGGTCGTCAGCCGGCTCGTCACCGCCGAACACGCGATCGATCGCGCTCTGGCGCTGGCTCGCGTCGTCGTTCTCGTCGAGGGCCGCGAAGGCCGCCTGCAGGGACGCGTCGACCGAAGCGTCGCCGTCGGCGTCCTCGAGCCCCCGCAGCGCGTCGAGGTCGCCCGGCGGGTCCAGGATGCCCTCGCGGGCCAGCCGGATCAGCAGCGCGTAGACGTCGGGCAGCGGCAAGCCGAGGGACGCCACCAGCGAACGGGGCGTCGTCTCCCCGTTGAGCTGCGACAGCAGCTTGATCTCCAGGACGCCGAGCGCGGCGTCCCCCATGCGCGCGAACATGTCGGTCGTCGCCGCGAGCGGCGCTTCTGGATCCGGGAACACCTGCAGCATCTGCTGCCAGTCGTCGAGCAGCTTGCTGCCTTCCAGCAGCAGCGACGTGACGCCGATCCGCAGGTCGTGCTCGACCGCGAACGCCGGCAGCGCGTCGAGCTGCTTGTAGTAGAACGCGTAGGGTTCGGGCTCGCGCATGAACTCGAACAACGCCTCCTTGCCCAGCAACCGCAGCGCGTCGAGGCGCTCGGACTCGGGGATCACGCCGCGGTGCGCGAGCGTGAGGATGCAGGGCACGCCCTCTTCGGCCCGCGCGCCCTCGGCGGCCAGGACCTGCTCGTCGGAGATCTCGCGCAGGCCCATCTTGTCGCTCCGGGGGAGCACGCGGCGCCGCAGGTGGTGCGGATCGAGGAACCAGATGCGGCCCTCGCCGATGTAGAGGTCGAGGCGGTTGTCCCCCTTCTCCAAGCTGAGGCAGCCGAGGTGCTTGCCCGCGGCGAGCATCTGCATGACCTCTTCCACGGAGATGAAGTCGGTGCGCCCCGCGAAGTTGAAGTCGTCGGCCGCCGACGTCGCCCGCAGCAGCGCGCGATCGAACGCGCTCGCGAAGTCCGACAGCGCCGCGATGGAGAAGACGGTGCCCATGACCCACTCGGCGGCGCGCATCGCCGCAACTTCGTCTTGGCCGCCGACGACCTGCTGCATGCCGCGCCGCAGCCGCGTGAACAGCACCTCACCGAGCAGGTCGCGCGTATCGGTCTTGGTGCCCTCCATCCGGCGCTTGCGATCGACGAGGTCCTGCACGCGCCCGCTGAGGTGCTGCAGCTCCGACTCCCGCTGCTCGTCGCTGCCCCCCACCAGCGCCGCCACCATCTTCCCGATCTGCTCCTGGAGCTCGCCCGAGAGCTCGGCGGCAGGCGGCGCGGTGGTGTTTTTGGCAGCAGACACGACAGTGGTTCGTCGACGAATTCGACAGGCTGTCTTGACGCAGAATGTCGCCCTAGGGGAGAACCCGCGACCGGCACTGCGTCGCGCGGCCGACTGCCCGCGGCTACAACGTCGGTGCCATCGAGCTCTCCGCTGCGGCGGCGACCGCCCCTGGGCTACCTGCTGTGACGACGCCTCCGCACGAAGAATCCGCTGCCGCCGCGCGCGACCTGATGCACTCGATGGACCTGCAGGTGCTCGAGCGGCCCGCCGCGCTCGCGTCGGGGCATCGCAGCAGCGTGCCGCTCGTCGGCGAGAACGCCGCCGGCCGCCGCTTCCTGCTGAAGTACTACCTGCCCGCGACCGACGCCGCGGTGCTCCCGGCGCAGACGCGGCACGAGGACTTCGCGCGGCGCGAGTCGGCGTTCTACCGCTTCCTCGACAGCGCCGACCCCGAGCGCCGCGACTTCCCCGCTCCCCGCACCATCGCGATGGGTCCGGGAGATCCGCCGCAATGGCTGCTGCTCGAGTGGCTGCAGCCGGCGGTCGGGCCGGCCGAGGAGGTCCTCGGGCAGGACCACGTCTCCGCCCTGCTCGAGCGCCTCGCTGCGCTGCCGACCGAGCGGCTGATGGGCCGCCGCGGGCTCCCGCTCGAGCACTGGGACCCGATCGGCTACCTCGACCGCATCCGCCACATGTACGACGCCGTGCTGTTCGTGCTCGGCGAGGAGCGCTGGCGCCAACTGCAGCGCTTCTTCGCCGAAGCGGTCCGGTGGACCGACGGGCGGCCGCACGTGCTCGTGCACGGGGACTTCCAGCAGGACAACCTCGTGGTGACCGAAGAGGACCGCCCCTACCTCGTCGACTTCGAGCGCGTCGGCGTCGGCAACCGAGACCACGACCTCGCGTGGTTCTGGCTGCACAGCGAGCGACACCCCGAGTGGAAGCGCGGCCTGCTCAACCGCTGGCTGGGGGGACACGTCGGCGGCGACCGGATCCGCGCCGAGTGGGGCATCCGCAGCGCGGGCGCCTACCTCGCGATCCGCCGGCTCCGCTGGGGCTACCTGACGCACGGAGACGAGGACCCGCGGGCGAGCGCCAACCTCGCGCTGCTCGACGCCGCGCTCGAGGGTGGCGGCGCGCTGTTCCCGGCGTAGCCGACCCGCAGGGCCCCGCCGCGGGCGGCCGAAATTCCGGTGCCGAATCCCGGCGGCAGCAGGTGCCGCAAGCTTGCGGCACCTGGGGGCGATCGTCGCGAGCAGCTGACCGCAGGCTGCGGTGCCAAGGCGGCTTACACGTACACTCGCCCGAACGCAGCCGGTGGCACGGTTGTTGTAACACGCCTGCCATGACGGCGCGCATCGACCAGTCGGAGTTCAGCGACGAAGACCTCGTCCAGCAGCTGCAGGCCGGCGCGACCGAGCTCGCGATGACCGAGCTGGAGCGTCGCTACGGGCGCCGCATCCAACACTTCGTCCAGGGCATGGTCCGTGACCCGCACCTCGCGAGCGACGTGACCCAGGAGGTGTTCGAGCGGCTGCTGCTCAAGCACGGTCTGTATCGCCCCGGCACCAACTTCCGCGCCTGGCTGTTCGAGATCGCGCGCAACCAGGCGCTCACCATGCTGCGCAGCCGCAAGCGGCTGCCGCGGATCGCCAGCGCGCTGCAGGGCGCCGCCAGCGACGAGGGCGACTTCTTCGACTCCGTGGCCGCGCGCCCGGAGACCGAGGAGCTGGTCGAGGCGGAGTTCATGGAGGCCTTCCAGCGCGCCGTCGACGAGCTGCCCGAGCACTACCGCGTCGTGTTCGACCTCTGCGTCCGCAAGGGCCACGCCTATCAGCAAGCAGGCGATCGGCTCGGGCTGCCCACGGGCACCGTCGCGATCCGGATCATGCGCGCGCGCAAGAAGCTGTTCTCGGCGCTGCAGCACCACCTCGGCCGCCTGCGCCGGCCGCCCGCCTGCTTCCAGTAGGCCGCGCGTCGCAGGCCGCAGGCCGCAGCCGGCAGCCCTCGTCAGGCGGCGCGCGGAGCCAGCCGCGACCCCTCAGCCAGCGGCCCCGGGGCGGCCTAGCGGACCTCGATGCCCAGCTCGGCGAAGGCCGCGTCGGCGAGGCGGTCCCAGCCGCGGTTGGCGGCCGGCGACGCGGGGCTCGGATGCGGGATCCTGCCGGCCTGCACGACCCCCTGCTCGAGCTCTTCGGCGAAGACCTTCCGGATGCGCGCCTCCGCGAAGGCCCCGACCCCCACCAGCCACTGCGGCCCGAGCGCCTCGACGACCTCGCGCAGCACGCGGTCACAGATCGCGAACAGCGGCGCCGTCTCGGCCTTCTTGAGCTTGTCGGGCGTCAGGTTCGCGCCGGTCTCGCCGAGGAAGGCCAGCGGGCAGTAGTTGTAGACGAAGAAGCGGTCCGCGAACCGCTCGGGCGTCTCGAAGCGCTGCGCGACCCATCCCCACAGACGCCGCCCCGAGACCTCGCTGCGGGGGGACTCCAGCCCGAGGATCGGCCGCTTGGGGTGCTCGGACGCGGGCTTCTCCACGGCGCCGCGCAGCTGCATCCAGTCGCGCACCGCCGCGACCTCGCCGAACGGCACGCCGGTCTGCACCATCCCGTAGGGCCCGGGGTTCATGCCGAGGAGCAGGACCTGCTTGGGGCCGGCCCCGAAGCGCTGCAGGTACTGGCGGTGCAGCGACCACGCGTAGACGAGCGGGTTGTAGACGCAGGCGACCGGCCCCGTGAAAGCCAGCCGCTCCAGCTCGGGAGCGGAGCGGGAGACGATGTCGCAGACGTCCATCGCCTCACCATATCGAGGCGACGCGCGCCGCCGCAACGCGCGCCCGCTACCAGCCCTTCTGCTTGCCCAGGTTCTCCGGGCGCTCGTCGGCGTTGGCGACGTGCCAGCCGGTCCAGAAGGCCAGCCTCGCGATGCGCTCCATCTTCTCGGGGTCGAGCTTGTCGGCGTGGTCGCTGACCTGGTGGTAGTCCTCGTGCTCACCGTTGCAGAAGAAGACCACCGGGATGCCCTTCTTGGCGAAGTTGTAGTGATCGCTGCGCGAGTAGTACTTGTCGCCCGAAGAGAAGCGGACGCCCATCGAGCGCCCGAACGCCGCCGCGTCGCGCACGATGGTCGAGAACTTGGCGTGGCGGTAGCTCGGGGTCACGGTGACCTCCATCGGCCCCGACTCCGGCCCGCTGCGACCGATCATGTCGGTGTTGACGTTGGCGACCAGCTTGTCGAGCGGCCACGTCGAGTGGTCGCTGTAGAACTGCGAGCCCCACAGGCCGAGCTCCTCGCCCGACACCGACAGGAAGATGACGCTGCGGCGCGGCGGCTGTTCGGCTTCGGCGAAGGCACGCGCGATGGCGAGCAGCCCGGCAGAGCCCGACGCGTTGTCGTCCGCCCCGTTGAACACATCCCCGTCCATCCGTCGGCCGACGTGGTCCATGTGCGCCGAGTAGATGACCGCCTCGTCCCGCAGCGCCGGATCGCTGCCGCGCAGCACGGCGCAGACGTTGCTGGCGCGCGCCTCGTCGTCCTCGCGGACCTCGTAGGCCATCGCGCCAGCGACGCCGGCCTTCGCGGCCACCTCGACGGCCTCGCCCGCCAGGAACGCGTCGAGCTGCGCCCCGGAGACCCCCAGCTGCGCCAGCGCCTGCCGGCTGGCGGCAGTCGACAACACCAGGGTGGGCACGCCGCCGCTGCGCGCGAGCCGGCTCATCATCCCCATGCTGTTGTCCGCGCCTGGGAAATTGGGCGACACCATCGCCTTGCCGGGCGAGACCGCGACGTAGTTGAGCACGTCCGACAGCCCGACCTTGTCCTCACCCTGCACGTAGAGCACCGCCGCCGCCCCGCGCTTGGCGAGCGTGCGCGCGGTCCGGCCGAGTGACCCGAGCACGCCGAACGACATCCCGAACTTCTGCTCGACGCTCAATTCGCCGCCCGCCTGGCCGCGCGGCGACTTGACGGCGACGAGCGCGACCTTGCCGGAGAGGTCCAGGTCCGCCGGCACCTCCGGCTCCTCGCCGCGCGTGCTGCCGTAGCCGAGCCAGATCGCCTCCCCTTCGACGGCGACCTCGCCGGCGCGCGCGCCCATCACGGCGAACGCTTCGCCGAGCTGCGCGTCCCCCACGGAGACGACCGCGCCGTCGACGAGGAAGGTCCGCTCGATGCCATAGCGCTGGACGAACGACCGCGCCCCGCCGCCGTCCGGCAGGTCCCCGAGCGGCTCGAGCCCGAGCGCCCGAAAGTGGTCCTCGATGTAGGCGGCTGCCGCGTGCTGCCCCAAAGAACCGGTCAGGCGGCCGCCGAGCTCGTCGGAGGCGAGGTGGTTCGCGTGCGCTGCGAGCCGCGCTGCCTGAATCGCCGCCAGCGCGGCGGGCGGCGCCGGGACATCGACCTGCTGCCCGACGACGAACGAGACGGGCAGCGCGAGCGCGGCGAAGGCATGGAGGCTTCTGGGCGTGGAGAGCATGGAGTAGGTGTTGTTGGTATCGACTGTCGGGGCGAGACAGAATACGCCGACGCCCAGCGCGACGAACAACTCCGCCGACGGCTTCGACCCTGCTGTCATAACCATGCCTCCTCGAGCCCTCAACCGACGCTCCTTCCTGCTCGCGGCGGGCGCCGCCCCGCTCGCGGCACCGCTCGCGGCCGCCAAGCTCCGGGGCCTCGACGACCCCGAAGACATGGCCGCCTTCGGCCGGCTGATCGGGCTGTCGTTCAGCGAAGCGGAGACCGCGCAGGCCGAGCGCAACCTCGACGGCTACCGCCGCGACTACGAGGCCCTCCGGGCAC
>CAZTQF010000106.1:0-7395 GCA_964615255.1 uncultured candidatus Brocadiaceae bacterium
CGAGCTGAAGGGGGTCGCCGAGGCCAACGGCGTCGAGATCAGCGAGCTGTCGACGCACCTGCAGGGGCAGCTGGTCGCCGTGCACCCGGCCTACGCGTCGATGTTCCAGGTGTTCGCGCCGGACGACGTGCGTACGCCCGAGGCGATGCACGAATACGGCGCGCAGCAGGTCCGCTGGTGCCTCAAAGCGAGCGAAAATCTCGGCCTCAACGCGATGCCGACGTTCTCAGGCGCCCTGATGTGGCACACGGTCTACCCGTGGCCGCAGCGTCCGACGGGCCTCGTGGAGGAGGGCTTCAAGGAGCTGGCGCGCCGCTGGCGGCCGCTGCTCGACTACGCCGAGGAGTGCGGCGTCGACTGCGCGTTCGAGGTGCACCCCGGCGAGGACGTGCACGACGGCGCCAGCTACGAGGCCTTCCTCGCGCACGTCGACGACCACGCGCGCGCGTGCTTGCTCTACGACCCGAGCCACTTCGTGCTGCAGCAGCTCGACTACCTGCACTTCATCGAGCTCTATCACGAGCGCATCAAGGCGTTCCACGTCAAGGACGCCGAGTTCAAGCCGGACGGCCGCACGGGCGTCTACGGCGGCTACCAGTCCTGGCAGAACCGCGCGGGTCGCTTCCGCTCGACGGGAGACGGCGACGTGGACTTCGTCGGCATCTTCACCGAGTTGACCAAGTACGGCTACGACGGCTGGGCCACGATCGAGTGGGAGTGCTGCTTCAAGGACAGTCAGCAGGGCGCCGAGGAGGGCGCGCCGTTCATCGTCTCGCACATGATCCAGCCGCCCGCGAAGGCGTTCGACGACTTCGCCGGCGGCGAAGTCGACCCGTCCGCCGTGCGCAAGGCGCTCGGGCTCGAGTAGCCGGCGCCGCGGGGCATTTTGTCCCGCGCAGCATCCGCCCGCCGGCGGGATACCATGCCCGCGATGGTGGACGATGCAGCATCACCGCCTGGGCGCGGCGCCGGCCTCCGCTGGCTGCCTGCCCTGCTCGCGCTGGGGCTGCTGGCGCTGACCGCGACGCCCCGGGTCCGCGCCGACGAGCACCTCGTGACGTCGTTCGCGGGCGTCGGTGCCGGCCTGCTCGTCTGGTTCGCCGCGCTGCGACTCATCGGGCGCGCGGGGCGCGTCGACGCCGTGGCGCCGGTGCGCCAGCACTACATCCAGGCGTCGGTCCAGCTGTTCCTCTACCTGTACTGGGGCTACTTGTGGCAGGACGCGGACGGCGCGCGGCCGATCTACGCGCAGGCGCCGCTGATCCTCGCGCAGTTCTGCTACCTCTACGCGTTCGACGGGCTGTGGGCCTGGACCCGCGGCAGAGCGTGGCGCTTGAGCTCGGGGCCGACGCCGATCGTGCTGTCGACCAACCTGTTCATCTGGTTCCGCGACGAGTTCTTCGTGTGGCAGTTCGCGATGGTCACCGCGGGCCTGCTCGGCAAGGAGTTCCTGCGGTGGACCCGGGAGGGGCGCCGCACGCACATCTTCAACCCGTCGGGCTTCGGCCTGATGTGCGCGGCGACGACGCTGATCGTGCTCGGGCAGACGGACGCGACCTGGGCGAAGCCGCTCTCGACGACGATCGCCGTGCCAGGGATCTTCGTCGTCATCTTCGCGCTCGGCCTCGTCGTGCAGCACTTCTTCGCGGTGACGCTCATGACCTTCGCCGCGGCGCTCGCGATGATCCTGACCAACGCGGTCTACCAGCAGGCCACCGGCGTCTACCTGTTCGTGAGCACCAACCTCCCGGCTGCTGCGTTCCTGGGGCTGATGCTGTTGATGACCGACCCCTCGACGTCGCCGCGGACGAACGTCGGCCGGACCCTGTTCGGCGTCGGCTACGGGCTCGGCTACGTGGTCGCCTACGAGCTCCTCAACCGCGTCGGGGCGCCGGACCTCTACGCCAAGCTCTACCCGGTGCCGGTGCTCAACCTCGCGGTGCGGGCGCTCGACCGCTTCGCGCGGGCTGGCTGGGTGGGGCGGCTGAACGAGCGCTGGGAGCGCGGCGTCGCGCCGCGTGCGAGCAACGCGGTGCACATGGCGCTCTGGGCGACGGTGTTCGTCTCGCTGTTCGTCGGCGGCTACTTCGCGCCTGGTCACCCGGGCGCGTCGATCGCGTTCTGGAAGCGCGCCGTCGCCGAGGGGCGCGCCCAGGCTCCGCGTGGCCTGGTCAAGGTCACCGGCTCGCGCGCCGTCGACCCGCAGGTCGAGGTCTCGGCGCGCGCGGCGGCCTACAACGAGCTCGGCATCCTCAGCATGACCGAGGGCATCGACGACGCGCCGGCCGCGGCGCGCATCGGCAACGCCGCAAGGTGGTTCGGCGAGGCAGCCGAGCGCGGCAGCGACGACGGCGCCAAGAACCTCCTGCTCCACTTCCTGTTCCACCGCGCCCGACGCAGCGACGCGGACCTCGGCGCGGCGCTCGAGCGCTGCCAGGCGCTCGGGCTCTCGGGCGACGCGCGCGCGGCCTTTCTGATCGGGCTCGCGGTCGAGACCGGCGTCGGGGTCCCACCGGATCCGCGCGGCGCGCTGACGTTCTACCGGCGGTGTCCTGCGGGAGACCTCTTCGCGGCGCGCGCGATCGCGAGGGTCGGGCTCCTGTCGGGTCCGGGCTTCGACCTCTCCGGCGTCGCGCCCGCGCTCATGGCGGCGGCGGACCGGGGCGACGCCGAGAGCTGCTACTACCTCGCTTTCCTCTACCTTCGCGGCCAGGGCGTGCGGCAGGACGAGGAGCGGGGGCGCGCGCTGCTGGAGCGCTCCGCCGAGCTCGGGTTCGAGCCCGCCGCGTCGGCCTCGCCGGCGGCGCCGTTCGTCGCGCCGCGACGTCGCACCATGACCGCGCCGCCCTACGCGACCTCGTTCCCGGTCAGCGAGTGATCGCCCGGACAGGCCGCAGGCCGAGCCACGCCGCCGCTTCGTCGGCGGCGCGCGCTGTCCGCGCGGTCGACCGGCAGCCGAAGACGCCGTCGCGCACGCTGCCGCCGCGGACGGCGCGGCGGGCGCGCGGCGAGGTGGCTTCGCGGGCCCGGAGGCCGTCGCCGCCGCGCGCCGCAAAATCACCGTAGGACAGCAGCTCGTCCCGGCACCACTCGGCGGCGTTGCCGTGCATGTCGAACAGGCCGAAGGCGTTGGGCCGCAGCTGGCCTCCGCGCTGCAGCGGGCCGGAAGTCCAGCCGACCGCCGCGACCGACGCCGCGTCGTGGCCCGAGCTCCAGGGTGAGGATGTGCCCGCGCGGCACGCATACTCCCACTGCGCTTCGGTCGGCAGCTGCATGCCCCAGCGCTGCAGCGCGCGCGTCGCGTCGCGCCAGTCGACGCCCACCTGGGGCAGGCCCGGGTCGACGTCTGCGGCGCGCGACCCTGTCAGCCGCGCGAATTGCGCTGCGCTCATCTCGCGACGGGCGATCAGGAACGGCTCGAGTGCGACCGTGGCGTCGCTCAGCTCGTCGTCGCGAGCGCGCGGGTCGTTGCGGTCCAGACCGGGCTCCTCGCGGCGGGCGCCGATGGCCGGCCTCCCGCCCGGGAGCAGCACGAAGACGACGCCGCAGTCGCCGTCGGTCGCGAGCGCTCCCGTCTCGGGGTCACGCGACGGCGGCGGCGCGCCCGGTGCGTGGGTGCGCTGGTCCAGGAACTCCCACAGGCGAGTTGACGGATGCGGCCCCAGCGGCACCAGGCCGGCGATGCGCGGCAGCTGCAGGCCGCGGTACTCGGGGGCCGCCTTGACCGCACGCTGCGCGTCGCGCCACGCATCCTCCGAGGAGTCCGTGGTCAGCCGGTCCTGACCCCAACTCCGGCGGGAAGCGACCTCTGCGGCGCAACCGCCTGGACCGAGGAACTCTTCGAGCTGTCCGTCGAGGCGGCGGAGCGCCCGCGACAGGTGCCTGTCGACGTCGTCGGCGAGCTCGCCGCCGGCGTCCTGCTCCTGCTCCCCGAGCTCGCGCAGCCGCGCGCGCACCTTGCGCTGTTCGTCGCGCAGCCGATCGGCGAACTCGCGCTGCCACGCGGCGTACGCGCCGAGGTGCTCGGGCCACGGCGGCGGCAGCTGCAGCTCCGCGGCGCGCGCGCGCTCGAGCCGGTCTTCGTTCGCCAGCAGCCGGAACCCAGCGTCTGCCATCTCCTGTAGCTCCCGGTAGGCGCGCTCCTTGAGCACCGCCTCGCGGCTCGCGCGTTCGAGCGCGAGCACCAGCAGGACCGCCGCCACGCAGACGGCCGCGAACGCGCCTCCGACCGCCAGGGAAGGTCCCCGGTTGCGTCGCAGAAACTTTCGGAGTCGGTGCCAACGGGAGGGCGAGGAGACCTCCACGGCCTCGTGAGCGAGGACGCGGCGCAGGTCTCCGGCGAGCTCGCCGACGCTCGCGTAGCGCTGCGCAGGATCTTTCTCGATCGCCTTGGCGGTGACGGCGTCGAGGTCGCCGCGCAGGCGCGCGCGGCGCGCGGCGGGTGCGACGGCGCTCGGGGCCGCCGGCCGCGTCGAGGCGATCACCTCGGCGATCCCCTGCACGCCGCGCGCCCGGAGCTCGACGGACGAGATCGGCAGCTGGTCGGTCAGCAGCTCGTAGAGCTGCGCGCCCAGCGAATAGACGTCGGCGCGCGTGTCCACGTCGGCGACGCGACCCGCCGCCTGTTCGGGGCTCATGTACTCCGGCGTGCCCATCAAGGCGCCCTGGAACGTCTGCGCGGCGCTCTCCAGCAGCGGGTCGGCGAGCGACTTCGCGATCCCGAAGTCGATGATCTTCGGCTGCGCGCCGCGCTCGGTCTCGGTCACCAGCACGTTGTTGGCGCTCAGGTCCCGGTGCAGCACTTGCTTCTGGTGCGCGTGCTGGGTCGCCTCGCAGACCTGCAGGAAGAGCGCGACGCGCTGCTCCACGGAGAGGGCGCGCTTGCGGCACCACGCGACCAGCGGCTCGCCCGCGACGAGCTCCATCACGAAGTAGGGCAGCCCCCTCGGCGTCGTGCCCGCGTCGAGCAGGCGCGCGATCCCCGGGTGGTCCATGCGATTGAGCGCCTCGCGTTCGGCCGCGAAGCGCGCCAGGACCTCGCGGGAGTCCATGCCCGGGTTCAGCACCTTGACGGCGACCGCGCGGCGGATCGGCGCCTGCTGCGCGGCGCGGTAGACCGTGCCGAAGCCGCCGCGGCCGAGGACCTCCTCGAGCACGTAGCGGCCGAGCGCCCGCGGCAGCGCCGCGTCGTCGGCGGCGTCCGCGTCCGCGTCTGCGGCTGGCGTCGTCGGCGGCGCCGACGCGGCGCCGTCACCCGGCGCGGGGAGCGCGCCGCTGGCGACCAGCCACTCCCGCAGCGCGCGCGCGTGCCGAGGGTGCGCGTCCAGCAGCGCGGCCAGGCGCCCGCCCCGCAGCCCCTCGTCACCGTCGAGGATCGCGAGCGCGGCCTCCTCGAGCTCGTCGGTCAGCGGCAGGTCGGGATCCGTCGGCGCGGCCATCGCTGGCATCATGGCCGATCGGGCGGCGGGAGCCACGCGGGCGCTTGTCCGCAGCGCGTCGGGGTTGCAGGCTGTGGGCGTGTCCGACGCCGAGCTCGTCCCGTTCTCCGATCGCTACGCGCCAGACGTCGCGCCCGCCGAGGCGCTCGCGGCGCTCCACGATGCGCTGCGCCGGCGCCGCAGCGTCCGGGACTTTAGCGATCGCCCCGTCCCGCGAGCGGTCATCGAGTGGCTGGTGCGCTGCGCGCACACGGCGCCGAGCGGCGCGAACAAGCAGCCGTGGCGCTTCGTCTGCGTCCAGGACCAGGCCGTCAAGCAGCGCATCCGCGAGGCGGCGGAGCGCGAGGAGCGCGAGTTCTACGAGCGCCGCGCCAACGAGGAGTGGCTCGCCGACCTCGCGCCGCTCGGCACCGACGAGAACAAGGAGTTCCTGACCGTCGCGCCCTGGTTGGTCGTCGTCTTCCAGAAGACCAAGGACGACGACGGCGGTCAGGTCTACTACCTCAAGGAGTCCGTCGGCCTCGCTTCGGGGATGTTCCTCGCGGCGGCACAGCTCGCGGGCCTCGCCACGCTGACGCACACGCCGAGCCCGATGAAGTTTCTGGGCGAAGTGCTCGGTCGACCGGAAACCGAGCGGCCGTTCCTGCTGATCCCCGTCGGCTACCCGACCGACGACTGCATGGTCCCTGCCAAGGCCATGCTGCGTCGTCCACTCGAGCAGGTCATGACCGTCGTGTGACAGCAGCGAGCCGGGCGCACTGTCCGCGCCGAAGGGGCCGCGGGGTAGGATCAAAGACCACCTGTTCTCTGCCCCATGACCAAGCTCTTCGCCCTCGTTCGCGTCGTCGCCGCTGCGGCGCTCGCGCTCCCCGCCATCTGTCAGAACGTCTGGACTCCGGTCGCGACGGCCAACTCGCCCTCGCGCGGCCTCTGGCCCGGCATGGCGTTCGCGACGGTGACCGGCAAGTGCTACCTCTACGGAGGCGCTGGCGGCGGTACGACGAGCAACGAGACCTGGGAGTACGACGGCACGGACTGGACGCTCGTGCCGACGACCGGGGACCCCGGCGAGCGCCACACGTTCGGCATCTGCTACGACCAGGTGCGCAACGTGATCGTCATGTTCGGAGGTAGCAACAACAGCTACGTCCCCAACGGCGAGACCTGGGAGTTCGACCCCGTCACCAGCACCTGGACCGACGTCACTCCGCTGAGCACGCCGAGCCCGCAGGCGCGCTGGGGCTGCAAGCTCGCCTACGACCTCAACCGCAACGTCACCGTCCTCTACGGCGGCTGGTCCGGCGGCGGGTTCACCAACAACACCTGGGAGTGGGACGGCGTCAGCTGGACGCAGGTCACGACCGCCAACATCCCGTCGCCGCGCGACCGCTTCGGCATGTGCTACGACCTCGCGCGCAGCCGCGTCGTGCTGTTCGGCGGCATCAGCAGCCAGGTCTCGGACGAGACCTGGGAGTACGACGGCGTGGACTGGACGCTGATCCCGACGTTGACGACGCCGCCCGCGCGCCAGAAGAACTACCTCGCGTACGACGTCCAGCGCGGCGTCGCGATCATGCAAGGCGGCCAGGCCAACGCCGTGCAATTGCTCGACTGCTGGGAGTACGACGGCTTCAACTGGCGGTTGGTGCCGTCGACGCCCTCGCCCGCGCGCGGCGAGAACGCAACCTGCTACGACCTGCTCCGCGGCCGCGTGGTCGTCTTCGGCGGCTACAGCTTCAACGGGGTCAACACGGACACCTGGGAGTTCGGGCCGGCGACGGCGCCGCGCTTCACCACCTACGGCGCGGGCTGCGCGGGCAGCGCCGGGGTGCCGACGCTGCAGGCGACGGCGGGCACCGCGCCCGCGCTCGGCGCGAACTTCGGCGTCACGGTGGGCAGCTGCCCGCCGGGTGGCGGCGTCGGGTTCCTGGCGCTCGGCGACAGCAACTTCCAGTTC
>CAZTQF010000107.1:0-7378 GCA_964615255.1 uncultured candidatus Brocadiaceae bacterium
GCAGCCCGTGCGACGCGTAGCGGATGTCGCTCCAGCTGCGCAGCCCCTTCTGCACGAACTGGCGCATCATGTTGACCCAGAACTCGGGCAGCTGCTTGGGGTTGCCCTCCTCGTCGACGCCCTCGGTCGCCTTCTCGAGCTGGCTGATGAACTCAGGCCCCTGCTCGCTCTGCGTCTGCGCCTTGATCGCCTCCTTGGTGATCTCGGGCCAGTCCTTCGGCGAGCCGGGGAAGAACACGCGGTCGAACAGGATCGACTCCTTGCGCTGCTCCATGAAGGTCTCGCGGCTCAGCCCGTACTGCGTGCGGACCACCTCCCAGAAGTCGACGCCCGGGTTCTTGGTCGTGAACTCCTGCTGCATCGGAGCGAGGTTCTGCATGACCTCCTCCTCGGTGACCACGAACTCCTCTGCTTTGCGCTGCCCCGTGTTCACCTGCTTCATGATCTCCTCGAGGATGAAGAAGTTGGCGACCTTGGCCTCGACCAGCTTGCCGCCGGCGAGGTAGACGCACTCGCGCATGACGACCAGCGGATCGAGCTGCGTGCCGTTGACCTTGAGGGTCCGCATCAGCTTCGAGCGCTCGTCGACCAGCTGGTCGTTCAGCTTGCCGACCTCCTGCTCGAGCCGCTTGACCTGCTCCTGAGCGTTCTGGGCAGCGAGTTCCGGGAGGGCGAACGCAGAGGCCGCGGCGAGCGCGGCGACGACGACGGAGGCGCGATACATGATGGAGATACCGATCGGAGGAAACGGGGCGAACAGCTTAGCTGTTGACCCGGACTTGACCACCCGAGGCGGCCGATTGTGACTATCGGTGCGCGGAGACGAGGGACCGAACCCAACCCTCCCAGAAAGCCCGGGCACGGCGCGCCACGGCGTGACCGAATCCCGACCGGGGAGCTAGTGTCGCCCCGAAGCGCCCGTAGCATGGGCGCTGGGCCCATGAGCTACGACCCCCGCACGATCGCCTTCGCGGCCGAGATCCTCTACCCGCCGCACCAGCTCCGGGCCGACCTGGTCCAGAACGTTCACAACGCGCTCTATCAGCAGCCTCAGCTGGGCTACCAGAACTTCCAGGTGGCGCCAGACGGGATCCACCTGAGCAACCTGCCGCAGGCGCCAGGCCAGGTGTCCTCGGCGAGCTTCCGCTTCGACCGGATGATCCTGCGAGAAGAGATGCGCGGCGTGACGGTCGAGGACTTCGCGACGCGCGCGGTGAACGTCGCGACGACGGCGCTCCAGACCCTTGGCATCCCGAGCACGCTGGCGCAGACGTTCGTGGTCCGCTCGCTGGTCGCGCCGCGCCACTTCCAGGACGGCCGCGAGTTCCTGTCCCAGCGCCTGATGCCCCGGCTCGCCGAAGAGGGCGCGACGTTCGAGCGGCCGATGGCCTCGCTCGGCGTCCGCTACATGTTCCCGCCCCACGAGAGCCAGACCGAGACCTTCCAGGTGCGGGTCGAGACGTGGCCGCAGGACAACCGCTCGATCTGGGTCGAGAACACCAGCAGCTTCCCGAACGCGCTGCCGGTCGCCGACATGCCGCGCTTGGCAGACCAGCTCGCGGCGACCTACCAGTTCGTGACCGGGCCCGTCTGCACGCTCCTCTCGAGGCTGGACACGCCGTGACGCGCGCCGGGACGACGCTGCTCACGGTCGCGCTGTTCGCCGCGTGCGGGCGCGGCGAGGTCGCGGCAGAACGCGAGGACGGCCGCCTGATCGAGGTCGACGGCATCGCGGTCACGTTCGACGAGCTGCAGCCCTACTACGACTGGCTCACCGAGTACCGACCCGGGCTCGGCGTCCGCACCAAGTACGTCTGGGCCATGCGCGAACACGTGCTGCCGCTCAAGCTCGCCGAGCGCGAGTTCGCGTCGCAGCGCGCCGAGCAGCTGGAGCTGGCGTCCGGCCTGTGCTCGGTCGCGACGAATATCCGCGAGCTCGAGCAGCGCGCTGCGCTGGTCACGGACAAGTCGCGCAGCAACCTGACGCGCCAGTCGGCGCTGCTGCCCGTGGCGATGTTCCTGTTCGACGAGCTGACGCTCAACGCCGTCAGCCAGCCGATCGCGCTGCCGCACGGCTACTTCGTGGTCAGCGCGTACGATCGCCACGAGTCCCCGCTGGTCATGGCCGACTACGTCGACGCCCTGCAGGTGGGGTTCATCACCCACACGGCGCGCGAGTGGCAGCAGTACTGGACCCGCAAGCGCGCCGAGATCGGGGCGCGGGTCACCTTCGTGCACCCCGACTACCGCGACGACATGCCGGAGTGGCTGCAGCCGCCGGCGCCCGAGAAGCCATGAAAGCCCTGATCCGGACCCTCTCGCTGACGGGGCTGCTCGTCGTGACCGCTGCGCCTCCCGGGCGCTGCCAGGAGCCCGCCACGCCCGCGCGCCAGCAGAAGCTCTCGGAGTGGCCCGAGCTGAAGAAGGCCGATCGCGACCGCGCCCGCGCGGTCGCCAAGCAGCTGGCCAAGAAGCAGGAGAAGCTCCGCACAGCCGCCGTCGACAAGCTCGCGGCGATGGGCGCCGGCGTCGCTGTGGTGCTGATCCCGCTCGTCAGCGACCGCCCCCAGAACCACAACGACCGGCTGTTCGAGGTCCTGGACCAGGTGACCGACGGCCGACACGCCGCCGTGCTCGCGCGCGAGTCGCAGCGCAAGAGCGTCGCGTGGCGCCGCTACCTGACGCGAAGGCTCGCGGGGCTCCGCGACCCAGACCTGCTGCCGCTGCTCCGCAAGCACGTCGAGGACAAGGACGCAGACATCGCCTTCTACGCGTCGCTCGGCGCGCTCGCGCTCGGCGAGAGCGCCGGCCTGGACACCGTGCTCGAGGCGACGCGCGAGCGCTGGAGCGAGCAGCGCGCCCTGATCGCCGCGACGCTGACGCCCGCTCGCTCCGCCGCGGTCAGCCTGAAGGTCTGGGAGCGGATCGGCAGCGCGCGCCCGACCGACAAGATGGCGGGGCTTCGGCTGCTGCGCTACCTCGCGACGACGGACCAGAAGATGCTCCTGCGCAGCTACCTCGAGTCGTCCGACTTCGCCGTCAAGAAGGCGGCGATCAACACCACGCGCGTGCTGCACGGCGAGCAGCCGCTCGAGAAGCTCTCGAGCTTCCAGGCCATCAACCTCGCCAAGCAGTGGCTGCAAAAGCTGTGAGGAGCCGCTCGTGAACCGGAACTTCATCAGGCTCGCCTCGCTCCTCGTCGCCGCGTGCGTCACCGCCACAGCGCCGCTCGCCGCGCAGAAGCGCAAGGACAAGTGGAAGGTCGACCCCTACACCAAGAACGACCCGAAGCGGATGGCCGCGGCCGGCTACCTCAACTACGGCCCGTTCGACTTCGGGACCATCGCGGCCGACAAGGTGTCGTCCGAGGACGTGGCAGCGCTCCTCGAATACGTCAACATCATCTGGATCGAGACCAAGCACTTCCGGATCGGCCTCGACCTCCCCCAGTGGCAGGTTCCGACCGAGGCCGCCACCAAGAAGAAGCTGCGCGCCGAGCTGACCGAGCTCCAGAAGGTCCTCCCGAAGGTCAACCCGAAGACGCGCCGACTCGACCCCTGGCTCCGCGCGCACCTCACGGCCTACCGGATGGAGAAGCTCTACGCCGAGACGATGGCGCTGTTCGGCGTCACCGACGAGAGCTTCCCCCAGGACCCGGCGAAGGTCCTGATCGGCCCGAAGGACACCTACATGGGCTACGGCCCCTACCTCGGGATGCGCGACAAGTTCCTGCTGCTGGTCACCGAGAAGGAGTCGACCCACCGCCAGTACCTCAAGAAGTTCGTGGGGCGCGACTCGAAGTTCCCCCAGCGCTGGCACTTCACGGACGCCAGCTCGCTGCTGTTCGCGTGCCCGACCGAGTCGGACGACTTCCCGCTCAAACACGACACCGCCCTGCACTGCGCGCTCGCGTTCAACGTCAGCCAGAACCTGCTCGACGGCTTCCGCTACTACGCCTACGACGTCCCGGTCTGGATCAAGGAGGGCTTCGGCCACTGGAACAGCCGCCGGATCGACGGCAAGTGGTCGAGCTTCGACCAGAACGAGGGCTCGGTCGCCGACGTCAAGCAGCTCGACAAGTGGCGGCCCTACGCCAAGAGCCTGCTCGGCAAGACCGGCAAGTGGGCGCCGTTCCCGACGGTCGCCGGGTGGCGCGACTTCGGCGCGATCGCCTTCAACGACCACGTGATGGTGTTCTCGCGCATGGACTACCTGATGTCGTTCGGCCCGACCAAGTGGCAGACCTTCCTGCGGACGGTCAAGGGGCGCGTCGACGACCAGTGGCGACCCGACCAGCGAGACCTCGTCGGCGCGACGCGCGAGGGGCTGAAGGAGGCCTACGGGCTGACGTTCCTGAACTTCGACGACCGCTGGAAGGCCTGGGTCAAGGAGACCTACCCGTCGAAGTGAGGCGGCGCCGGCGCGCTGTTCAGCTCGGGTCCCAGAGGATCGCGTGGTAGACGGGTAGCAGCGACAGCAGCGAGCTGCGCACCCAGGCCTCGGCCTCGTGCCCCATCTCCAGCGCGTCCTCCTTGGGCAGCTGACGCTGCACGTGCAGCCAGTGGTCACCGGGCGTGTAGTGCTGCATCAGCTCCTTGACGGCGCCGGGGGTGATGGACGCGCACCAGTGGTCTGCGCGCCAGTCGTGCAGCTTGAGGTTGAAGCCGCCCGGCAGCGCCTTGAGCTTGGCGCAGAAGTCGTCGAGCGCCGCGGGGTCGTTCAGCAGCTGCTTCTTCAGGTGCTCACCGTCCCACCACGCCTGCGGGTGGATGCGCAGCGCGGCCTCGACGATCTCGTCGTCGAGGCACACCTCGAGCACGGTCTGGATGTAGTGCGTCTCCGCGTCCTTGCCGAGCGCGTCGCCGAAGAACGTCGCGAGCTTCTTGCGCTCCTTGGCGCCGCGGCAGAGGTAGGCGCGCTGCTCCCGGACCCGGTAGCTGTTGAACGTGTAGGGGTGGTGCAGACCGGCCTGCGCGCCGAGGTCGGTGCCGAGCGCCTTGGCCTCCACCTTCACCTTGTCGGCGATCGCCTTGAGCTTGCGCCGGACGCTGAGCCGCAGCGCGTTGTACTCGGGGTCGTCCTGACGGTGGCGCTCGTACGCCTTGAAGTCACGCTCGAGGAAGGCTTCGGTCATCCCGCACGAGCGTAGGAAACCCCCACCCCGAAGCCAGCGCGCTGGAACGCCGTCATCGCGCGACCTACGCTCCTCCCATGCGACCCCATGCCGCGCTCCTCGCGGTGGCCCTGACCGGCTGCACGTCGACCGTGCTGACCGAGCCGATCGTCCACGTCTCGCCCTACCTCGCCCTCTACCGGCTCCGCGGGGACACGAAGATGCAGTCCGAGCAGCCGCCCGGGTCCGGCGTGATCGCAGACAACGCCGCGCTCCCGCTGAGCTCCTTCGGGCACGACCGGACGCGCGAGGACGTCGGCGTGCGCGTCGACATCGGCGACGGCTTCGGCGGCCTCCGCGCCGACTATTACAAGCTCGACATGAACACCGCCCGCAGCGGTGTGCTGACCCAGGACTGGGGCGACCTGCTGACGGCGGACCTCGCCAGCATCCGCGCCGAGATGGACGAGCTCCGGCTGGGCTACGTCGAACCGCTCGCAGACACGACCGTGCCGTGGCGCGGCGAGGACCTGCAGCTGCGGCTCGGCGCCGGCGGCGTCTTCGCGACCCGGCGGATGAAGATGCGCGGCCGCGAAGCGACCAACGTCGCGACCCAGAACCTCGAGTTCTCTGGTGACCAGGTCTACGCCGCGATCCGCGCGCAGGCCACGTGGCAGGACATCACGCTCGACCTCGACTACGCGGTCTCGCCCGAGTCGTTCGTGATCGGCGGCGACGTCGAGGACCTCTCGCAGGACTTCGAGGCCCGCGTCAGCTACCAGCTCCCGCACCGCGACATCCGGTTCTTCGCCGGGTGGCGCTACAGCGAGCTCGCCGCGAGCGGCAGCGCCGGAGGCATCGCGGGCTCCTACCAGTTCGAGAACGACCTCGTCATCGACGGCGTCCAGCTCGGCGTCGTGGTGACGTTCTGAGTCAGCGCAGGCGTCCGCGCGGCGATCAGGAGAGCCCTAGCTCCTTGAGCCGCCGGTAGAACGTGCTCCGGGCCATGCCGAGCTGCCGCGCAGCGGCCAGCTTGTCCCCGTCGGCGTGGCGCAGCGCCTGCTCGATCGCGTCGCGCTCGGCCGCGACGCGATGGTCCCGCAAGTCGCGGATCGGCGTCACCACGGCGCCGCGCGAGCCGCGGGCTGCCTCGCCGCCGCCGCGCTGGACGGGCTTCGGCCGCAGGCCGGGCGCCCCGCCGCGCATCCGCGCGGGCAGGTCCTCGAGCTGGACGATGTCGCCGACGTCGAGCGCGAAGGCCGCTTCGATCACGTTCTCCAGCTCGCGCACGTTGCCTGGCCACGAGTAGGCGTGCATGCACTCGATCGCCGCCTGGGAGAAGCCGCGCACCGGGTGGTCGCCGCGGTCGTGCCGTCGATTGCAGACTTCGAGGAAGTGCGCGGCCAAGGCCGAGAGGTCGCCGAGGCGCTCGCGCAGCGGCGGGAGCTGCAGCGTCACGACCTCGAGCCGGTAGTAGAGGTCCTCGCGGAACTCGCCCTCCTGCACCAGCTCCAGCAGGTCGCGGTTGGTCGCCGCGATGATGCGCACGTCGACGATGCGCGGCTTGTTGGCGCCGACCGGGCGGACTTCGCCGCGCTGCAGCACGCGCAGCAGCTTGACCTGGACGCTCAGCGAGGTCTCGGCGATCTCGTCGAGGAAGATCGTGCCGCCGTCCGCGGCGCGGAACAGCCCCTCGCTGCTGGAGTCCGCGCCCGTGAAGGCCCCCTTCTCGTAGCCGAACAGCTCGCTCTCGATGAGCTCGGGCGCGATCGCGCCGCAGTGCAGCGGGATGAAGGGACCGCTGCGGTGCTTGCCGTCGAAGTGCAGCGCCCGCGCGACCAGCTCCTTGCCCGTCCCGCTCTCGCCGTAGATCAGGACGGTGGAGCGCTTGTGGCGGAGGCTGTCGACGCGCGACGAGACCTGCGCGACGGCCTCGGAGTCGCCGACGAAGTCGGTCATGCGGTAGGCGGGCCCCGCGGCCGCCGACTCGAGTGACGGCGGCGGCGCAGCGAGCGCGCGGTCGGCCAGGTGCCGCACGATCGCGGCGGGGCCGGTGACGTCCTGGAGCGCGACCACCGCGCCGCCGCCTGCGTCCTGCCGCACGCCGACGCGCAGGTCGACCGCAGCCCCCCCGTCGATCGTGACGGTGACGGTCGCCTGGCTCGCGCCCTCGTCGAGGACGCGCGCGACCGCGTTGCCGAGCTCGCCGCACTGCGCGAGCGCTGGGATGACCACTACTCTGGTTCGGACGCGTACGGGAAGTCG
>CAZTQF010000108.1:0-7361 GCA_964615255.1 uncultured candidatus Brocadiaceae bacterium
CTGCGTCAGGATGCAGAGCTCCGCGCCGCCCCACAGCCACTGCTGGATGTCCGGTCCGGCCGCGTCGATCAGAAAGTTCTTCCGCTGGCTGCGCACCAGCCAGCCGCCGGCAGGCAGGCGGAACAGCCGCAGCGCGCCCGCGGGCACCGGGTCTTCCCCCAGCTTGCTGACCGCGTGCGTGCGCTCGCGCCACCAGAGCGGCAGGCCGCGCCCCGCCAGCCCGGCGACCTCGCGGGTCATGCGGCGGTTGACGCGCTGGTGCAACTCCAGCCAGTCGACGCGCGGCATCCGCGCGGCGTGACCCTCGATGTCTTCCAGGACTTCGAAGCGCTCGAGCCCGCCCGTCTCCTGCGGCGTGACCTCGCCGTCGTAGACCGCCGGCGGGCGACGCAGCAGCGCGGCGGTGAGCGCGCGCCACGTGTCCGGCGTGTCGGCGGGCGCGCGGCTCACGCTCGGCTTCGGCGGGAAGTCCGGCACGACCCCTCGCAGCGGCAGGTCGTCCTTGCACAGCATCAGGCTCCCGAGCAGGCCCGGATCGACGACGGGCCCGAGCCCGAACGTCCAGCCGACGCGCGTCTGCGGCATGCTGTCGGTCTTCTCGTCGAAGTCGTTCAGGATCAGCTGCATGTCGACGACCGCGCCCGCGGCGGCCTGCTTGCCGGGCGGCAGGATCTCGCTCCAAGGGATCAGCGCCTCATAGCTCGTGATGCCCTGCTCCTGGTCGTGCACCACGACCATCCGCGCGGGCGCGGGCAGCACGCGCGCCGTGCCCCGTAGCCGGTCCCACTGCACGACCTCGCGGCCGTTCTCGTCGGCGAGCCAGAACTCCCGGTCGTCGTCCCGGCCCGGGTCGGGGCCGTTGGAGCGCGTGTCCCGCTGCGGGTCGAAGGTCAGCACGAGCGAGTCGGCCGCCGGGATCTCGGTCAGCTGGAGCGTGTTGGCGTCGAGCGCGCGGTGCCACTCGTCGCGCGCCGTGCAGGCGACGTAGAGGCCCTGCGCGTCCCAGAGCATGAAGACGACCGCGCTCGCGTCGTCCAGCCCCCGCCAGGCGCCGTGGCCGGTCCCCGAGAGCTGCCGCCGGTCGTTCAGCTGCATCGCGGGCAGCTTCGGCCAGTCGATGAGCGAGCCGTCGACGGTGATCTCCCGGTCGCCGCGCGGCAGCGCGAGACCCTGCGGCAGGAGCATCGGCTGCGGGGCAGCCTGCGAGGGAGCCTGCTGGGCGGTCAGCGGGAGCAGGCCGAGGAGCCCCGCAGCGGCGAACGTCGCAAAACGGTTGGAGCCGGGCTTCATGGAGTCTGGAGTCGACGGAGGCACAGGTAGGTAAGGACGGCGTGGGCCGTGGTCGAGCCGAGCAGGCCGAAGCCCAGCTGAACGAGCAGCCCGAGCGCGGTCGCGTGCGCGAGCGTGAACAGCAGCCAGCGGACGCCACCGACCGTGCTATTCAAGAGGACACAAGCGGCAACCGAGCCGAGCAGGCCGAACTGGTCCTGCACGGCCAGACGAAAGAACAACTCCTCGGACGCTGCCGAGAGGACCGCGAAGGCGACGCAGTGCAGGTCGCTCGCGCCGGCGAACAGCTTCTTGGCCGCCGAGAGCAGACCGTCGGTGCCCCGCATCCGGCGCGCGAGGACCGTCGCGGCCAGCGCCCCCAGGACCCCGACGCCCAGGCCGACGGCGGAGGCTGCCGCGGGCCCGTGGCCCCCGATCGCCTGCTCGCCCAACGCCGCGCTGCGGCCGCGGGCCCAGAGCCAAAGCAGCGCGCCGGCGGCCAGGACGCCGTAGACGGCGACGCTGGCGACGAGCGCAGCGCCAAAGGGAGGCTCTTCACCGTCAGCGTCGGGCGGGTCCAGCGGCGCCTTCATCGGCCCAGGAACCGGGCCCGCGACCAGGGGCCGAGGACGCCGGTCGGCGCGCCGAGGAAGCTCTCGACCGGGACGTCGCCGAACTGGCGGCTGTCGCGGGAGTCGAACGCGTTGTCTCCGAGGAGGAACCAGTGGCCCGGCCGGACGAACTTCGGCCAGGGCCGCACTTCGCCGACGCTGGTGACGGGCTCGCGGTAGGCGTAGACGTCCCGGAACACCCGCAGCGACGCCAGCGACGCGCCTCGCGCGCCGACGGCGCCTATGTGCAGCCAGGTGCGGGGCCGCGGGACGCGCCCGGGCCGGGGCGTATCGAGCACGTAGCGGTGCGCTGGTCCGAGCAGCAAGAAGTCGCGACCGTCGAGGCGCCCAAAGGTGGCCGCACCGCGCCAGGGCGCGCCGAGCACCGACCCAACCTCTGCGACCACCTCGCCGTCGACCCACACCTGGAGGCGATCCTCGGGCGGGCTCCACGCGAACGTCACGGCCGCGTCCGTGCTGTCGATCGACAGCAGCAGCGACGCCGGCCACGCGTCGAACCGGAGCTCGAGGCCGCAGTCCACGACCGCGACGTCCTCGCCGCCCAGGCTGCGCGCACCGCAGAGGTCGAGGTAGGTCGCGTCGACCGGACCGCGCGTCCCGACCGTGCCGCGCGGCAGCGTCTGCTCGGAGCCCGGCTCGTGGCGGGCGGCGTGCGCCTCGGCGCGGAACGCCGCGCGCGCGTCCGACACGCTGCGCGCCATCGGCGCCAGCTGCCAGCCCGCGTCGGCCGGAGCGGCGGCGCGCAGGTCCAAGAGCTGCTCGGACGGCCCGGGCGCGCCGGCGACCGCCCAAGTCACGCTCCGCGCCATCGCCTCGCGCGGCTCCTTGACCTCGCGGCGCAGCTGCTGCGCGTTCTCGCCGAGCCAGACGTCGCCCGCGCGGATGTCGATCCAGCAGAGCGCCTCGTCCCCGCGCGCCGCGACGCGCTTCACCAGCTGGCGATCGGCCGCCTGCGGATTGGCGACCACGACGAGGTCCCCGCGGCGCTGCGCTGCCGCGCGCGCGAGCTTGTCGACGAACACGACGTCGCCGTCCACGGGGTCGCCGTAGAGGACCGGCTGCATGCTGTCCGAAGGCACCAGGTAGCGGTCCCCGACGAAGCGCCGCAGCCCCTGCACGGTCAACACCGCGACGAGGGCGACGCACACCGCGTCTCGCAGCGTCTTCGACATGGCCAGGGTGTGGGCCATCAGGCTGCCAAGGAGGAGTGCGCGCGTCGGGCCACGGCCGACGACACTATCGGCACCGGCGCCAGGGCGCACGCGCGCGCGATCCCGGCTGCGCCGGGCGCGCGGCAACTTCGGCAAAGGAGCCGCCAGGCCCCCGGTTGTTCCGGCATAATGCTCGCCCCATGGATCGCATCGCAGACCTCATCCACGACTGGAACCAGACCGACGGCACCTTCGAGCCCACCCGACCGATCCAGTTCGACGACGAGACCCTGCGCGACGGCCTGCAGTCGCCGGCCGTCAGCGACCCCACGCTCGACCTCAAGATCGACCTGATCGAGCGCATGGACAAGCTGGGCATCCACACCGCCAACGTCGGCCTGCCCGGCGCCGGCGGCCGCCCGCGCGAGGACATCCTGAAGCTCGCGAGGCACATCGCGGACAACCGGCTGAAGATCGGCGTCAACGTCGCGTGCCGCACGGTCGTCAGCGACATCGAGCCGGTCGTCGAGATGACCCAGAAGGCGGGGATCCCGATCGAGGTGTGCGCGTTCATCGGCAGCAGCTACATCCGCCAGTACGCGGAGGACTGGACCCTCGAGCGCATGCTGCAGAACACCCGCGAAGCGCTGACGTTCGCGAGGGACCACGACCTCCCGGTCATGTACGTGACCGAGGACACGACGCGGGCGATGCCGGAGACGGTGCGCGCGCTCTACTCGACAGCGATCGAGCTCGGGGCGCGCCGCCTGTGCGTCTGCGACACGGTCGGCCACGCGACGCCGCCGGGAGCCGCCGCCGTGGTGCGCTTCGTGCGCGCGCTCGCCGACGAGCACGACGCGACGATCGGCGTCGACTGGCACGGCCACCGGGACCGCGACCTGGGCATCGCCAACTCGCTGGCGGCGATCGAGGCCGGCGCCGACCGGGTGCACGGCACGGCGCTGGGGGTCGGGGAGCGCGCCGGCAACGCGCCCATGGACCAGCTGCTGGTCAACTGCCGCCTGCTGGGCTGGATCGACAACGACCTGACCTCGCTGCCGGGCTACGTCGAGGCCGCGGCCAACGCGCTCGAGGTCGAGATCCCCCACAACTACCCGGTGCTCGGCAAGGACGCGTTCGAGACCGGGACGGGCGTGCACGCCGCGGCGGTCATCAAGGCCTTCCGGAAGGGGGACACCGAGCTCGCGGACTCGGTCTACTCCGGCGTCCCTGCCCACATGGTGGGCCTGGAGCAACGGATCGCTGTCGGGCCGATGGCGGGGCGCTCGAACGCTTCGTTCGTGCTCGAACGACTCGGGATCGACCCCACGGACCAGGCAGTCGCCAAGGTCCTGGAGGCCGGCAAGTCGAGCAAGCGCCTCCTCACCGACGACGAGGTGCGCGCGGCCGCCGCCGGCGCCTGACCGCCGCAGCGCCCGGCTCTGCGCGGTGCCACGGGGGCCACCAAGACGTCTCCTTCCAGGATCAAGTTCGCCCCCGCCGCCGCCGATCTCGCATGGCAGGGACGCATGCGAGAAGTACTGGATCAGGCGGTCTTGGAGGAGTTGCTGTCGTACGCCGACGACGGGGACCCCGAGCTGCTCCTCGACCTGATTCAGATGTTCCTCGACGACAGCCCGTCGAAGGTCGCCGCCGTCGAACAGGGCCTCGCGACGGGCGACTTCGAGAAGGCCGAGCGGGCCGCCCACTCGCTAAAGGGCTCGGCCGGGACCTTGGGCGCCAGGCTCGTGCAGGACGTCTGCGAGCTGCTGCAGGTCTCGACCCGTCGACAGCAGCTCGAGACGTCGCGCGAGCTGGCGCCCCGGCTCGCGGCCGAGTACGAGCTCGCCGACGCGGCGCTGCGCCGGGTGCTGGCGCGCTACCGGGACTGAGATCGGCGGCTCAGCCGTTGGCGTTAGCCTGCTGCGGATGCAGCTCGCGCGGCTTGGCCCCCGGCCGCGGGATCTCGACGCGCTTGACGTCGCTCGGGTCGGGGTCCTCGCCCTGGGTGACCCGGAACGCGACCTCCGCCTCCGGCTGCCACTCGGCCGACTGGCCGCGATAGACGCAGCGGTGGCACTTGTGGAAGTTGCCGCTCTGCCGCGACAGGCACACGTCGGCGCCGATCCGGTGCGTGATCAGCGGCGAGCCGGAGCCGTCCTGAGAAGGGCAGAGTCTCATGGGTGCGTGGTGGGGGCGACGCACGCGGCGTCGCAGTGGCCGGTAGAGTAGGCGCGGCCGCGACGCGGTCAACGCTGCGACGGCAGGCCGCAGTCCTCCCAGAGCCTCCGGCACGCGGCGACCGCCGTCGGGGCGCAGTGGCTGTGACGAGACAGCTCGAAGCACGCTGGTCCTTCGTAGCCAGATTCTCTCAAAGAGTTTAGGACGGATCCGAAGTCGACCTCGCCGTCGCCGGGGAGCAGGTGCTCGTGGACCCCGCGCCGGTGGTCCTCCAGGTGGACCTGGGCCAGAAAAGGCCCCGCCGCCTGGATCACCTGGTTCGGCTCGCCCTCCCAGACCGCGTAGAGATGCCCGACATCGAGCGTCAGATCCGGCGCCGTCTGACCGAGCTCCTGGCGGAGCGCCAGGTAGTCGGCGACGGTCTCGACCGCCATCCCCGGCTCGGGCTCGAAGGACGGGCGGAGCCCTTCGTCGCGGATCACCCGGCAGGCCGCGGCCACGCCGTCGCGCAGCCGCTCGGCGCTGTCCGGTCCGGGAGCGCGGTCGACGCCCGCCCAGAACGAGACCACCTCCGCGCCCAATCGGCGACCCATCCGGGCGACCCGTCGGTAGAACTCCAGCCGGCGCTCGCGCCCTCCGGCGTCGGCCGCCATCAGGGTCGGCTCGTGCTTGCGCGCGGGGTCAAGCAGGAAGCGCGCGCCGGTCTCCATGACGGGCCGGAGCGACAGCTCTTCGAGGCGCGCGCGGACGCGGTCGAGCTCGGCGTCGTCCGTCGCGCGCGGGTCGAGGTGGCAGGTGTCCGGCGTGATCGCGACGGCGCCGTAGCCGTGGCCCGCGAGCAGGCCGAGCGCGTCGTCGAGCCGGTGGTTCTGCAGGCTGTTGGTGTGGTAGCCGAGCAGCATCGGACCTCAGCGACCGGTCACTTGCCCCCGCCCATCCGGATGCGCTTCTGGTACTTCGCGATCCGGACGTAGAGGTTGCCGAGGGTGACGTACTCGGCGGGCATCGCCCAGCCCTCGAGGTCGGCCTCCTCCTGCCAGTCCGACGGCGCGCGCAGGAACTCGATCGCATCGTCGAGCTTGCGCTTGGCCTCGGACTGCTTGGCGCGCGCGCCGCGGTTGTCGCCTGCGTTGCGGAGCCTGGTGCCCTCGTTGTTGAGGTCCTTGGCCTCGTCGATCATCGCGTTGGCCTTCTGCAGCATCTCGCGCGTCAGCGTCGGCGCCGGCCGGTCCGGCGTCTTGCCGGCGCTCGCGCCCGCCATCTTGAGCTCGGTCGGTCGCTTCGCGGGCGCCGACGCCGGCGCCTGCGGGCGCGGCTCGGGCTGGCTCGCGCCCCCCGCGTCCCCCTCGTCGCCCGAGCCGCTGCTCAGGAACACGAGGACGACCACCAGCACCAGGGCGCCGACGCCGCCGAGGATCATCGGCGTCTGGTTGCTGCTCGAGGCGGACGACGAGCGCCGGCGAGAGGCGCCGGCGCGCGCGCGAGACGAGCCGGACGTGCGGCGGGAGGAGTTTCGCGAAGCCATGTCGCGCTCCGTTCTATCCGATCGGGGCGGCGCGCCGCAGCACGGCGTGGAAACCGCCGTCGTGCGCTCCCGCCGCGGGCAGCGTCAGCAAGGACCTCACCAGCTCGAGGCCCGCGTCCGCCGCGCACACCGAAGCCACGACATCTTCGTTCTCTTCGCGATCGATCGAGCAGGTCGAATAGACGACGTGCCCGCCGGGCCGCGTCAGCGTGATCGCCTGCTGGAGCAGCGTCCGCTGCAGCTCGGTGAGCGCGGCGAACGCCGATGGCCTGAGCCGCTCTCGCACCTCCACGCGGCGGCGCTGCCCCGGTACGTCGCGCCCCCAGTCGTGGCGCCCATCGCGAAGATGCTCAAGGGGTCGCAGAAGATCGAGGACTTCCTCGTCGTGCTCTCCGAGACGGAGCGGCGCGCGCTGAACTTCCAGCCGCTGGTGGACGAGAAGGCGCTGCCCCCGGCGTGTCGCAGGGCGATCCACGCGGCGCTGTCGGCAGCGGAGGCGCAGGAGACGCTGAGGTCGATCTCGGAGGGGATCGAGGCGCCCTTGGTCGACGTCAGCCTGGGGAGTGAGCTGCGGATTCTGCAGCCCGCTTTGGCGCCGCCGGC
>CAZTQF010000109.1:0-7351 GCA_964615255.1 uncultured candidatus Brocadiaceae bacterium
TGGCGCCGGCGCTGAGCAGCTACATCACGACCGGCTTCGGCACGGCCGAGTGGCAGAACCTGCTGCTGTTCCTGGGCGCCTGGGGCGTCACGGTGATCGCGGTGGTCTTCATGACCAAGGCGCAGCGGCGGATCCCGATCCAGCAGGCCAAGCAGGCCCGCGGCCGCAAGGTCTACGGCGGCCAGAAGACCTACCTGCCGTTCAAGGTGAACCAGGCGGGCGTCATGCCGATCATCTTCGGCTCCGCGCTGACGATGATCCCGGCGATGCTCGGCACGGCGCTGAGCATCACGTTCCTCGAGCAGACGTTCGGGCAGCAGCAGGGCTTCTGGTTCGTGCTGACCTTCTCGGCGCTGATCTACTTCTTCGCGTTCTTCTGGACCTCGATGATGTTCCAGCCGAACGAGATCGCGAAGAACCTGCAGGAGGGCGGCTCGTTCATCCCGGGCATCCGCCCCGGCAAGCCGACCGCGCAGTTCCTCGAGCAGACCATGGTCCGCATCACGCTGGCCGGCTCGACCTTCCTGGCGGTGATCGCGGTCATGCCTTCTCTGATCGGCACGACCGGCAACACCACCGACCAGGTGCTCCTCTACTTCATGTCCGGCACCTCGATCCTGATCGTGGTGGGCGTCGCGCTCGACATGGTCGAGAAGATCAACGCCCTGCTGGTCATGCGCAACTACGAGGGCGCCATGGCTGATACCGCCGGCGGCGCTCCCGGCGCCGGCGACGGCGCAACGCCCGGCGCGACCAGCGGCTGGGGCCGCCGCTCCCAGTCCTGATCCCTGCCTCGTTGACCGCTTCCCCTCCGACGATGACCGACAAGCTGCAAGCTCGCTGCGTGTTCCTCGGCGCCCCTGGCGCCGGCAAGGGCACCCAGGCCAAGCGCGTGGCGGCGCAGGCGGAGCTGGCGCACATCTCGACCGGCGACATGCTGCGCGAGGAGGTCAAGTCGGGCAGCGCGCTCGGCGCCGAGGCCAAGACCTACATGGACGCGGGCAAGCTGGTCCCTGACCAGCTCATCATCGACATGGTGAAAGCCCGCATCCAGAAGCCGGACGCCGCGTCCGCCTGGATCCTTGACGGTTTCCCCCGTACACTCCCCCAGGCGGAGGCGCTGGACCAGAACCTGTCCGGCGACAACGCCCTGACGCACGTGATCTCCTTCGCCGTGCCGGAGGCCGTCCTGATAGGGCGCCTCACCGGTCGTCGGACCTGCTCACAATGTGGCGCCATCTGGCACGTCGACCACAAGCCGACGCAGCAGCAAGGTGTTTGCGACCACTGCGGCGGTGAGTTGACGCAGCGCTCCGACGACCGCGAAGAAGCGATCGGCGAGCGCCTCGAAGTGTATCGGACCCAGACGGCGCCGCTGTTGGCGTACTACGGGGACCGCGGTGTTCTGCGGGAGATCGACGCGAATCGATCTCCCGATGTCGTTTTCCAGGAGCTGCTGACGCAAATGCAATGACCGCAGGTGAGGGACAGCCGGATCAGGGCCGACGAGCGACCGTGCTCGAGCCGCTGAACAACGGGTTGTTCCGCCTGCAGATGACCGACGGCCGCAACGTGGTGGCGCACGTGAGCAAGGACCTCCGGATGGCGTTCTCTCGCCTCCTTCCCGGAGACCAGGTGCTCGTCGACGTGTCGCCTTTCGACCGCGCCAAGGCACGCATCTGCGCATTGCTTGATCCGTGAGCTCCCCAGAGTCCATCCCTCCTACCAAGAGAGAACTGTTGTGAAGGTCAGAGCCAGCGTCCGTCGCATCTGCGACAAGTGCAAGGTCGTCAAGCGCCGCGGCATCGTGCGCGTGATCTGCGAGAACCCGCGCCACAAGCAGCGCCAAGGCAAGTAGGCCGCTAAGGAAGCACTATGCCCAGACTCCTCGGTGTCGACATCCCGAACGAGAAGCGCATCGACGTTGCGCTCCAGTACCTCTACGGCGTGGGCCCGGCCGTGGCCAAGAAGTGCCTGGACGAGCTCGCGATCAACCACTCGGTCCGCGCGAAGGACCTCAAGGACGACGAGGTCGCGAACATCGCGGGCTACCTCGAGTCGAACTTTCCGGTCGAGGGTGCGCTGCGTCGTCTCAACATGCAGAACATCCAGCGCCTGAAGGAGATCTTCTGCTACCGAGGTCTGCGTCACCGTCGCGGCCTGCCGGTTCACGGTCAGCGCACGCGCTGCAACGCCCGCACCCGTAAGGGCCCGCGCAAGACGGTGGCCAACAAGAAGATCCTGAGGAAGTAACCATGAGCGCTGGCGACAAGAAGAAGACCAAGGTCCGCAAGAACGTCGGCAAAGCCGTCGCTCACGTGAAGGCCTCGTTCAACAACACGATCATCACGATCGTCGACACCGCGGGTCAGGTCATCGCCTGGGACTCCGCGGGCACCATCGGCTACAAGGGCTCGCGCAAGAGCACGCCGTTCGCGGCGCAGCGCGCGGCCGAGAAGGTCGCCGACAAGTGCAAGAAGATGGGCGTCCACGAGATGGAGGTCCTGGTCCGTGGCCCGGGCTCCGGCCGCGAGTCGGCCGTTCGCGCGCTCGCGAACTCCGGCATCGACGTCAAGTCCATCGAGGACTGCACGCCGCTCCCTCACAACGGCTGCCGGCCGCGCAAGCGCCGCCGCGTGTGATCCCGACCGCACCTACACCGATCCACTGACACCGATCCACTGTCATGGCACGTAACGACACCAACGTCTGCAAGCTCTGCCGCCGCGAAGGCGTCAAGCTGTTCCTCAAGGGGCAGCGATGCTTCTCGGAGAAGTGCGCCGTCAACCGCCGCAACTATCCGCCGGGCCAGCACGTCCGCCCGAAGAAGGGCACGGACTACGGCACGCAGCTGCGCGAGAAGCAGAAGTGCAAGCGCATCTACGGCGTGCTCGAGCGCCAGTTCCAGCACTACTTCAGCATCGCGCGTCGCCAGAAGGGCAACACCGGTGAGAACCTGCTGATCCTGATGGAGCGCCGCCTCGACAACGTCCTGCTCAGCCTCGGGCTGGCGTTCTCCCGGTTCGACGCCCGCCAGATGGTCGCGCACGGCCACGTGCACGTGAACGGTCGCCGCCTCGACATCCCGAGCTACCTCGTGCGCGCCGGCGACGAGATCTCGGTGGTCGGCAAGGAGAAGATCAGCAAGAAGGCCGGGGACGCCATCGAGATGAACAAGGGTCGGCCGCTGCCGACCTGGCTCGAGGCAACCCCCGCGGACAACAAGGGACGCGTCATCCAACTGCCCAAGCGCGAGGACGTCAGCGTCGAACTCAACGAGCAGCTCATCGTCGAGCTGTGCTCCAAGTAGCCCGGCGCACAGCGTGACCTTGCCCGCCGCGAGGCGGGGGTCGCCCGCGTCGAACCACCCTGCACCCATCGGCCCCGTCGCCCACGACGCGGAGCCAACCTGTTTCCCGGAGATTCTGAATGCGTATTCGCTGGCGTAACTTCGAGCTGCCGTCGCAGGTCCGTCTCGAGCGCGAGACGGCCACCGGCCAGTACGGTCGCTTCACCGTCGAGCCGTTCGAGAAGGGCTTCGGCACGACGATCGGCAACGGCCTGCGTCGCGTGCTGCTGTCCTCGCTCGAGGGCACGGCGGTCACGTGGGTCCGGATCGACGGCGTCGTCCACGAGTTCTCGACCATCCAGGGGGTGCTCGAGGACGTGACGCAGATCGTGCTCAACCTCAAGAAGCTCCGGGTCAAGATGCACACGGACGCGCCGACGACCCTGCGCCTCGACGTCAACGAGAAGGGCGAGGTGCTCGCCGAGAGCATCGACGGCGACCACAACGTCGAGATCGCCAACCCCGAGCTGAAGATCTGCACCCTCACCGAGGACGTCCGCTTCTTCTGCGAGATGCAGGTGCGCAAGGGCCGCGGCTACGTCACCGCCGAGGAGAACGTTCAGGACGAGCTCGAGATCGGCACGATCCCGGTCGACTCGATCTTCAGCCCGGTCCACCGCGTCCGCTACGCGATCGAGAACACCCGCGTCGGCAAGTCCACGGACTACGACCGGTTGGTGCTGGAGATCTGGACTGACGGCACCGTCTCCCCGGAGATGGGGCTCGTCGAGGCGTCGAAGATCTACCGCAAGCACCTCAACCCGTTCGTCCAATACTTCGAGATGAAGGAAGCGCTCGCCGTCGAAGGCGGCGTGCTCGCGCCGGAAGGGGACGAGGGCGCGCGCCGCCGCGAGATGGTCGACCTGCTCAACAAGAGCATCGACATGCTCGAGCTGTCGGTGCGGTCGAAGAACTGCCTTGACAGCGAGAACGTCGCGCTCATGCGCGACCTCGTGGTGATGTCCGAGCCCGAGCTGCTGAAGGTCCGCAACTTCGGCAAGACCTCCCTGAAGGAGGTCAAGAGCAAGCTCGCCGCGCTGGGCCTCTCGCTGGGACTGAACGTCGAGGATTACAAGTAGGCGAGCTCCTCTGAGGAGGACCGCTCGCGAGGAATGTCGTCATGAAGCACAAGATCGCCGGCAAGCATCTCAACCGGAACAGCGCCCACCGAAAGGCGCTGCGCATGAACTTCGCGGTCTCCGTGATCAAGCACGAGCGCGTCTCGACGACCTTGGCCAAGGCCAAGGCGCTGCGCCCGTTCGTCGAGAAGATGATCACGTTGGCCAAGAAGGGCGACGACTCCGACCGACTCCACCGGATCCGCACGGCGGTCTCCTACCTGCAGGACAAGACCGCGGTGAAGAAGCTCTTCGACGAGATCGCGCCGCGCTTCGCCAACCGGGCCGGCGGCTACACGCGCATCCTGCGGCTGCCCGACCACCGCGTCGGCGACGGCAGCGACCGGGCGATCTTCGAGCTGGTCGACAACAACGTGCTCGAGCAGCAGATCAAGAAGGCCGAGGAAGAGGCCCAGATCGTCGACGAAGACGTCGAGGAAGAGCAGGCGGTCTGAGAGAGACCGCCTGAGAATGGGCGGCGCCCGCAGGCGCCCCCGACGCTCCCTGAGACGGCGCCCTGGTGGCGCCGTCTGCTGATTTTGGGCCCTGGTCGCGGGCGAGCCGGCCGCGGCGACCGCGCGCCGCTACATCCGGGTGAACGAGAGGTTCTCGGGGCCGACCAGCAGCGCGAGGTCGTCGATCAGGCGCTCGGTGATCCGCACGCCGGTGTCGGAGCGGACCCGGAACCAGTCGCCGTCGTCCTCGATGTCCATGTGGAAGTGCTGGTCGCCCCTGTGCTGCTCGACGACCTCTGAGATCCGTTCGATGCTCTGCTCGGTCGCCAGCGGCCCGTCGAGGTTGACGACGATCCCCGCGACCTCGCGCCGGACGACCTGCTCGGCGGGCATCAGGTCGTCGAGCAGCAGCGCCGGCTCGTCGCTGTTCTTGTCGCGCCGCGCGGTGACGAACACGATCTCGTCCTCGACGATGTAGTCCTTGACGTTCTCGAAGGTGCGCGCGAAGCACGTGACCGGGACCTGCCCCTCGAGGTCCTCCAGCAGGAACTTCGCCATCTTCTTGCCGGCATTCTTGCCCTGCTTGATCTGCAGCACCCGGGCGGCGCTGATCATGCCGGCGAGCCGGATCGAGTCTCCGGTCGGCATCGTCGTGACCGACGAGATCGTGCTGCCCGCGATCCGCGCGAGGAACCGACCCCGCTTCTCGAAGGGGTGGCCTGAGAGGTAGAAGCCGAGCGATTCTTTCTCGCGCGTCAGGCGCTCGTGCTCGGGCCACTCGGGGACCCCGTCCTCGACGGCCGCAGCGACCGCGACCGGTTCGGCCGCGAACAGCATCTTCTGGCCGCGGCGCTTGTCCTCGCGGGCGTTGGCGGCGGCGCGCAGGGCCGGCTCGATCTGCTTGCTGTTGCCGGCGCGCGTCCGGCCCATGTCGTCGAACGCGCCGGAGGTGACCAGCGACTCCAGCGCGGTCTTGTTGACCATGGCGCCGTCGAGGCGCTCGCAGAGGTCGTCGATGTTGGCGTAGGGACCGTTTTGGGCCCGCTCCTCGGCGATCGCGTCGGCGACCCGCGCGCCCACGCCCTTGACGACACCGAGGCCGTAGCGGATCGCGCCGTCCTCGACGTTGAAGTAGCGCCTCGAGTGGTTGACCGACGGCGGCAGGATCGTCATCCCGCTGCGTCGGATGTCGTCGACGAACTCCTTGATCTTGTCGCTGTTGTTCGACTCCGTCGTCAGGTTGGCTGCGGTGAACTCGGTCGGGTAGTGGGCCTTGAGCCAGGCCGTCTGGTAGGTCACCAGCGCGTACGCGGTCGAGTGCGACTTGTTGAAGCCGTAGCCCGCGAAGTACTCCATCGTCTCGAAGAGCTCCTTGGCGAACTTGCCGTCGTAGCCCTTTTGCTCGGCGCCCTCGATGAACTGGTCTTTGAACTTCAGCATGACCTCGGGCTTCTTCTTGCCCATGGCCTTGCGCAGGTTGTCCGCCTCGGACATCGAGAAGCCGCCGATCGAGCCGGAGATCTGCATCACCTGCTCCTGGTAGACGATGACGCCGTAGGTCGGCTCCAGGATCGGCGCGGTGTCCTGGTGGGGGTACTCGGTCTTCTCCTCGCCGTGCTTTCGGCGCACGAACATGTCGACCATGCCGGAGCCGAGTGGGCCCGGGCGGTAGAGCGCCAGCACCGCGATGACGTCCTCGAAGTTGTCCGGCTTGAGCCGCGTCAGCAGCTCGCGCATGCCCGAGGACTCGAGCTGGAAGACGCCCTGCGTGTCGCCGCGCGCCATCAGCTCGTAGGTCGGCGGGTCGTCGAGCGGCAGGTGGTTGAGGTCCAGGTCGACGCCGTGGACCTCCTTCACGAGCCGCGCGCCCTCGGCCAGGATCGTCAGCGTCTTGAGGCCGAGGAAGTCCATCTTGAGGAGGCCGACCTCCTCGAGCTCGGTCATCTGCCACTGCGTGATGACGTCGTCGCCGTTCTTCGCCAGGGGGACGTACTCCAGCACCGGCTTGTCGGAGATCACGACGCCGGCGGCGTGGATCGAGTTGTGCCGCGCCGAGCCCTCGAGCTTGAGCGCCAGCTCGAACAGGCGCTTGTGCTGCGGGGAGCTGTCGCGGATCTCCTGCAGGTCGGTGTCGGTCTCGAGCGCGTCCTTCAGCGACGCCCCCGGCCCTTGCGGCACCTTCTTGCAGATCTCGTTGATGTCGCCGACCGGGAAGTCGAGCACGCGCCCCACGTCCTTGAGCACGCCGCGCGACGCCATGGTGCCGAACGTGATGATCTGGCAGACGCAGTCGGCGCCGTACTTCTCGCGGACGTACTGGATGACCTCTTCGCGCCGGTTGCCGCAGAAGTCGATGTCGATGTCCGGCATCGACACGCGGCCAGGGTTGAGGAAGCGCTCGAACAGCAGGTCGTACTCGAGCGGGCAGA
>CAZTQF010000110.1:0-7344 GCA_964615255.1 uncultured candidatus Brocadiaceae bacterium
ACGAGGCGATGCGCGTGGACGACGAGGTGGAGCTCGCCGTGCAGGGGCTGGGCAAGGTCCGCGCGCGCGTCCGGCTGCCGCGGGACTGCGGCGAAGACGACGCCGTGGCGGCCGCGAGAGCGGCCGCGGACAAGTGGCTGTGCGGAAAGTCCGTGGTGAAGGTGGTCTTTGTGCCCAGGAAACTGGTCAATTTTGTGGCCAAGTGACGGTCCGGCGAAGCCGGATCCAAGCGCCTGAAATCAAGCACTTTGTGGCCAGATTGGGTGCCCGATTTTGCCCGGGACGCCTCAAGCCACCTTCTTGGAGCGGGTTGCGGGAATGCAAACCTCGCCCAAACTCGCAAGGACAAGAAGGAGCACATGAAGACACTACTGATTACGTCGTTTCTGGGGGCGACGGCTACTACGGCCATGGTCGTACCGGCTGAGTCTATGCACGACATGGGCCTGCAGCTGGCGCAGCCCGCCGGAGCCGCGTTCGGCGCGCCGTCCGATGCGGCCGGCGAGACGTGGTCCTGGACGGGCCCTGCCGACGGCACGCCCATCCTGATCGACATCGACGGGGACGGGGTGATGGACACCGGGGAGTCCGGTCGCTGCGTCGTGATCACGGACGCGCAGATCCACCGCGACGCCGGCGTTGACTGCGACTGGGCGGTCGACATCGTCGATTCGTCGGGGCCGCGCTGGCGCCTGCAGAAGAGCTACCCGGCCGGGCACGTGAGCGCCCTGGACTCGCAGTTCTTCCGCACGCCGATCGTCCTGCCGACCGGCTCGGACCTGGTCGTCCAGGCCGAAGGTGTGCCGGCGGAGGCCGACTGGACGCCGACGGTGACCCTCGTGGGTCGCGTCGTCGACCTGGACTGAGCAAGCGAATCGGGGACGCGCCGCCGCGCCGCGTGCGCGCATTGTCTCCGAGGGGTCGTGCGGGTCGGGGTTACACTCCTGACGACGAGACTAGGACGTCGAAGGGAGCATCTGTGCCTCGACCGCCCAATCCCGAGCCTGCTGCGCCTGCGTCGCGGCCCTTCAACCGGCGCCTGCTGGCGCAGGGAAGGTCCCTGCCTCCTGCGGGCCCGCGTCGGGTCGTGCATCGCCGGCATTTTCGCAGCCAAGCCCTGCTCGGGGCTGCGATCGCGTCGCTCGCGTTCTACGGCGTGGTCTACGGCGTCCGGCTGGTGTTCGCCAACGGCCCGGAGGGCGCGGCGCGCGGGGACTTCCTGACGCCTGCCTACGCCACGGCTGCCACCGTCGCGGTCGCCGCAGCGGGCTCGTGGGTCGCGCGCCGCAGGGCGTCTGCCTCGTGAGCCACGATCGGACGGAGCGGCCGCTGCCCAAGCGCGCGCGGCCGCTCAGCAGCACGCTGGCGCGCCGCGGTGCGCTGCCGCCCGCCGGCCGCATGCGGCTGCGCGACCGCGCGCACCTGCGGCGGCAGGAGCGCACCGGGACGATCATGGTGCTGCTCGTCTTCTACGGGGTCGGATACGGGGTCACGCGCGAGCTGCTCCTGCCCGCGCTCTACGTGGGCGCGCTCGGGCTGCTGATGTTCTGGTGGCCGACCGCGCGGCGCTCGCGCCGGCAGCCGTGAACGCCCGGGCGCGCGCTGCTCAGCGGCGCTGCAGGTCGACGCGCACGGCCTCGTCCGCGGCCTCCTCCCCGACTTCGAACGCCGTCGTGCCTGCGTAGGCGTCCCCGGCGCGGTAGGTGATCGAGTAGCGGCCGCGCGGCATGGTCACGGCGATCGGGAAAGGTCGCGTGGGCGACGAGCCGAGGTCGGCGCCGTACGTGCGGAAGACGCCGCCGTCCGCGTCGTGGATGGTGTAGCGGTAGGTCGCGACGACGTCTTCGGCAGGGATCCACACCTCGAAGCGGGTCAGCACGCCCTTGGTCAGCTCCACCGTGAGGTCCGCGACGGCGCCAGCCGAGACGGTGACCTCACCCTTGATGGAGACGAGGCCCTTGTCGTAGCCCGTGACCTGGTAGGCGCCGGGCGTCAGGTTGTCGATCCGCTGCTCGTCGCTCGTGAGCGTCACCACCGTGCTGCGCGACGCGTCCTCGTGGCGAAGGTAGAGCGTGGGCGCGGCGTCCTCGGCGCCCGCGCCGCGCGTCGCCCGCACGCGCACGCTGCCGCCCGGGACGGTGCGCAGCACGCCGACGTCCAGCTCGGCGCCGGGCTGCAGCTCGAACCAGTCGCTGTGCGCGAGCACGGCGTCGCCCTCCTGGAGCGTCAGCCGAAAGCGGCACGGCGTGACCCGGTCGAACGAGAACGCGCCGTTCTCGACCTCGCCGCCGTCGCGGAACCAGCGCTGATCCGAGGCGAGCACGACGCGCAGGTCGTTGGGGTTGCGCACCCGCAGGCCCGCGTCGTCGATCCTGCCGAGCACCTTGCCTGGCGCGAGCTTGACCGGCTTGTCATGCGTCGCGCGGAGCTCGGCGCGCGCCTGGCCCGGTCGCAGTCCGGTCGCCTGGAGCGGCGGCGAGCCCTTGGGCGCGTCCCACATCTGCACGCGCACGCTGTAGGTGGCGTCGTCGAGGTTGACGAAGCGGAACACGCCGTCCCGGTCGTTGGTCTGGACGCGCTGCGCGCCCGTCGCCTCGTCGCTGAGCGTGACGAACACGTGCTGCATCGGGTGGCCGTCGCGGTAGAGCACCAGGCCCTCGAGCACGCGGCCCTCGGTGACCTCCGGGCTCCACTCGACGCGACCGCCAGCAGGGACCACCAGCGCTGCGCGCTGGTGCACCACCGGCCCGTCGATCAGGTAGCGTCCGCCTGGCTGGACGAAGACGTGCACCTCTCCCGCGGTTACGTCGGGGAGCTCATAGCGGCCCCGCTCGTCCGCCACGGTCGCGAAGTGCCCGAACATCTCGTCCCAGTCGATCTGGCCGCCAGCGAGGAACGACGTGCCCGGCTCCTTGTCGTAGGCGCGGACCAGCGCGCCGGAGAACGGCGCGCCTTGAGCTCTGGTCACCGTGCCGAAGATCGTGCCCGCGCGCTGGAGCGTGACATTGACCTCGACGTCGACGCCGGCTGCGACCTCGCAGGTCGAGCGCCAGACGCCGAAGCCCTGCTTGCTGCAGGCGATCGGCTGTTCGCCGGCCGGCAGCCCGATGAGGGCGTAACGGCCCTGGTCGTCGGTCAGGGTCGAGCGCACCGACCACTTCTCGATCACGCGGTCGCCGCGCATGTCCAAGAAGCGCGTGTTCTTGCCTGCGCCGACGCGGGCGCCCGGGACCGGCCGGCCTCGCTCGTCGACGACGACGCCGCGCAGGCCGCCGCCGTTCGCATGGAGCTGGAGCGTGACCTCGGCGGGCGGCGACGACGTGTCGACCGTGTCCAGGTCGACGAGGCGCGACTGCGCGAAGCCTTGGGCCAGCGCGCCCAGTGAGACGTGCGGCGGGACGTGCTCGAGCGAGAAGCGGCCGTCTGCGTCGGTCGAGGCCAGCACGCGGCCGCCGGTCCAGTCGGTGTGGCGGGTCTGCAGCCAGACCGACGCGCCCGCGACCGCGGCGCCGTCGGGGGCGCGGACGACGCCGCGCACGGCCACGCCGACCTCGAGCTCGAACGGGACCTCTTGGGTGCCGGGCACGACTTCGATGGACGCACGGTCGCCCCGGTCGGAGCGCAGGCTCCACTTGCCGGGCGGCACGTCCCGAAACGTGACGCGACCTTCGGCGTCGGTGTGAAGCTGTTCGCGGACGAGGTAGGCGTGTTCGCGTGTCGCCCAGCGCAGCGTCACCAGCACGCCGGCAGCGGGCGCGTCGTCCCAGGTCGCGGTGACCTCCAAGGTGCCGCAGATCTCGCCGTCCGTCAGGGGCTCTGCTTCGGCCTCGACGCGTTCGACCGCCGCGGGAACCTGCGCCGGCGGCGCTGCGTGCGGTGAGGCTTCGCGCGCGCTGGTCGCGGGCTGCGGCGCTGCGGGGCGCGGCCCGCCGCCCGGCAGCGCCGCTGGGGGCGGCGGCGCCAAGGCCCACATCGTCGCCAGCGTCAGCGCAGCCAAGACCAGCAGAACAACGAGGAGCGGCGAGCGCATGGGAGAGGTTCGATCCGAGGATACGGCAGAGTGCATCATCTGTCCGCCCCGGCTTGTCACGGTCCCGCCTGGTTCCGTAGCCTTTCGTCTTCATGCTGCGCCGCATCCTCTGTGGCTCGCTACCTGCGCTGCTCCTCGCCGTCGCGAGCGCGCAGGGGGCGAGCGGATCCGCTTCGGAATGGTGGGCCTACCAGCCGCTCCGCCGACCGGCGCCGCCGGCCGTGCGCGACCAGGGCTGGGTGCGCTCGCCGATCGACGCGTTCATCCTGGCCGGGCTCGAGGAGCGCGGGCTGCGGCCGGCGCCCGCCGCCGACCGGCACACCTTGCTGCGCCGCGTCACCTATGACCTGACGGGGCTGCCGCCGACGCAGGCCGAGATCGACGCGTTCGTCGCGGACGACGCAGCCGACGCCTACGACAAGGTGGTCGACCGGCTGCTCGCCTCGCCGCAGTACGGCGTGAAGTGGGCGCAGCACTGGCTCGACGTGGTGCGCTACGCCGAGACCGACGGCTACGAGCGCGATTCGCGCAAGCCGTCCGTGTGGCGCTACCGCGACTGGGTGATCGACGCGTTCAACCAGGACATGCCCTACCGCGACTTCGTGACCAAGCAGCTCGCCGGTGACGAGCTGCCGGACGCGACCGTCGCCGACCACGTCGCGACCGGCTACTACCGCCTCGGTATCTGGGACGATGAGCCGACCGACCGCGAGCAGCACCGCTACGACGACCTCGACGGCATCGCGGACACGACCGCGCGCTCGATGCTAGGGATCTCGATGGGCTGCGCGCGCTGCCACGACCACAAGAAGGACCCGCTGCCGCAGAAGGACTACCACTCCTTCCTCGGCTACTTCGAGAACATCGCGCCCTACAACAAGCAAGCGCGCACGATCCCGGCCGACGGCGCCAAGGAGACGTTCGAGGCCGCGTCGCAGCAGTTCGCGGCGGACTCTCGGCGCTGCCGCGACGAGCTGATGCGGGTCGCGCGCGAGCGCCTCGCCGCCAAGGTCGACGCCGCGGGCAGCGCTGCACCCAACGTCGTCGCGCGCTACGACGGCGACGTCGCCAGCACGACGGCGCTGCTCGACGGCACAGGCGACCGCGACGGCAAGGTCGAAGGCCAGGTCGTGCAGGTGCCGGGCCGCAAGGGCCAGGCGCTGCGGTTCGACGGCGACGACTTCTGCCGGATCCCGCGGGTCGTCGAGAACTCGTTCTCGGTCTCGTTCTTCGTGCGCAGCGACCAGCCGGGCCGCGGCAACCTGCGCGACAAGCGCTGGTTCACCGGCACCGGGCTCGTCGACGGCGAGGTGCCGGGCATCGTCGACGACTGGGGCGTGTCGTGGATCTCTGAGGGCGTCATCGCCGCGGGCACCGGCCGACCGGAGAAGTTCGTCTCGTCGGCGAGCGGCTACGACGACGGCGAGTGGCACCACGTCGCGTTCACGCGCGACCAGGAGTCGGGCCGCATCGCGCTGTATGTCGACGGGCAGCTCGCCGGCGAGACCGAGGGGTCCAAGCGTCCGCTCACCACGCCCGAAGACCTGGTCGTCGGGCGACCCCGACCGGGCGGCCCCGGTTTCCGCGGCGACCTCGACGAGCTGACGTTCTTCGACCGGGCGCTGACCGCGGCCGAGGTCGCCGCGCTGGCGCTGGATCTGCCGGGCGGCGTCGCCGCGGCGGCCGCGATCGACGGCACCGACGCGCTGAAGCAGCTGTCCAGCCTGCGCGCGCCGGAGTTCGAGACGGTCGAGGTCTTGGCGGTGCGCGAGCACGGCCGCGACGCGCCGCCGCCGATCGTGCGGCTGCGCGGCAACGTGCACGTGCGCGGCCCGCAGGTCGAGCTCGGCGTGCCGGCGATGCTCGGCGCGGCCGAGCTGTTCGCGCCAGCACCCACGCAGCAGAGCAGCGGCCGACGGCTGGCGCTGGCCAAGTGGATCACCGCGCCCGACAACCGCATGACCTGGCGAGTGATCGCCAACCGCGTCTGGCAGCACCACTTCGGCCGCGGGATCGCGCGCTCGACCAACGACTTCGGCCGCCTCGGCGAGCGCCCGACGCATCCCGAGCTGCTCGACTGGCTGGCGTGCGAGGTGCTCGAGCGCGGCCAGAGCCTCAAGGCGATGCACCGGCTGATCGTGCGCTCGGCCGCGTACCGCATGTCGTCGCAGGCCGACGAGCAGGCGCTGGCGCAGGACCCGCTCAACCACAGCTTCTGGCGCTTCGACCGGCGCCGCCTGACGGCCGAGGAGATCCGTGACTCGATCCTGTCGGTCAACGGCACGCTCAACCTCGAGCGCGGCGGACCGAGCGTCTACCCCAAGCTGCCGCAGGCCGTGCTCGACACCGCGTCCCGGCCGGGCTCGGCGTGGGGGCGCTCATCGCCCGAGCAGGCCGCGAGGCGCAGCATCTACGTGCACGTCAAGCGCTCGCTGCCCGAGCCGCTGCTGGCGGCGTTCGACCGCGCCGACACGGACTCCAGCTGTCCGGTGCGCTTCGCGACCGTGCAGCCGACGCAGGCGCTGTCGATGGTCAACGGCGACTTCGCCAACGTGCAGGCCGAGCTGTTCGCGCAGCGGCTGCGCCGCGAGGCCAAGGACCTGCGCGGCCGGATCGCGCGCGGGCTGCAGCTGGTGACCCAGCGCCCCGCGCGCGACGGCGACGTCACGCGCCTCGTGGAGCTCGCCGCGGAGCTGCAGCGAGACTTCGGACGAACCGAGGAGCAGGCGCTGCAGCGCTGCTGCCTGGTGCTCCTCAACAGCAACGAATTCGTGTTCCTCGACTGAGCCTAGCCATGAACCCTCGCAACATGTTCTGCGGTCGCACGCGCCGCGAGTTCCTCTGGCAGGCCGGCGGCGGCTTCACCAGCCTCGGCCTGGTCGACGCTTTGTCCAAGGACGGCTTCTTCGACAAGCTGGGCGGCGACGACCCGGCCGCGGGCCCGCTCGCGCCCAAGCCGCCGCACCACGCGCCCAAGGCCAAGGCCTGCATCTTCCTGTTCATGTACGGCGGCCCGAGCCACGTCGACACGTTCGACTACAAGCCGGACCTCTACCCGCTCGACGGCAAGACCATCGACATCAAGACCAAGGGTCGCGGCGGCAGCAAGAGCAAGGGCCGCGTGGTCGGGCCCAAGTGGAACTTCCGTCAGTACGGCGAGAGCGGCAAGTGGGTCAGTGACTTGTTCCCGCACGTCGGCCAGTGCGTCGACGACATGGCCTTCGTGCACAGCATGTACGCCGAGTCGCCGCTGCACGGCTCGGCGATGCTGATGATGAACAGCGGGCGCATCCTGTCGGGCGCCCCGGCGATGG
>CAZTQF010000111.1:0-7333 GCA_964615255.1 uncultured candidatus Brocadiaceae bacterium
CGGCGGCGGACGGGTCGTCGAGCGGGACCGTCCAGCCGTCTCCGCTGCGAGCGGGCGCGCCGACGGCCGCGCGCCCGAGCTCGAGCCGAACGTGTCTGCTCTGCTCCAGCGCGTCCTGGGCGCGCCGGTAGAAGGCTGAAGAGGCGATCATCTGGTACGGCGCGGCGGGACAAGCGACGGTGACGCCGCGGCCGGCGTGGCGCACCTCGAAGCGCGCCCACGAGCGCTCGACGAGGTGCTCGTAGCGGTGCGGCGCGGCCCGCCACGCGCACCAGGTGCGATCGTCGCGATACTCCGTGCGCGGTTCGACCACGACGACGCGCGGCCCTGCGGCGCCATTGTCCGCGAGGCGCTCCGCGAGGCTCAGGCCCGCGAGGCCGCCGCCGAGCACGAGGAGGTCGGCGTCAAGCAACGGCCGGCTCCTCGAGGTGCGCGCCGCCGAGGCCCTCGAGGTGCCGATGGAGGCGGCCGTCGTGGCGCTGCGGGCGCGACCAGAACGAGGGGCGGAACAGTGCGCCGAAGACAGCACGCGCGGTAATCCACAGCTTGGCCGCCGGCGAGACCACGGCGCGGACCTCGTGCCGGTCGCCGAGCGAGCGGACCCGCGGGCCGATCGCCCGGTAGTTCTCAGCAGCGACCAGGATCGCGACGCGGGCGCGCAGCGGCAGATACGCGAGGCCGCGCCGGCCGCTCTCGTAGTAGGCCTCCGCGCGGTCGAGCAACGCGCTGCGACTCGCACGCACCGCCGCGCGCAGCGCAGCGGTCGGACGCGCGAGCTCGTCCGCGCCCGCTCCGGCCACCAGCTCAGACGGCAGGTAGCGGCGTCCGCGGACGGCGTCCTCATGCACGTCGCGCGCGATGTTGGTCAGCTGCATGGCGATGCCGAGGTCGACCGCGAACGGCGCCGCCGACGGGTCCGGCTGGTCCAGCGCCTCGCACATCATCAGGCCGACCGTGCCCGCGACGCGGTAGCAGTAGCGCATCAGCTCGCGGTCGGAGTCGAACGCGACCGGTCGGAGATCCCGGGAGACCCCGTCGATCAGCGCTCCGGCGGCCGCGCGCGCGGCCGGCCGCCCCGCGAGCTGCGCGAGGAACGCGGCCACGAACGGATCCTCCGAGCGGCCGCGCGCGAGGTCAGAGCGGACCGCGTCGAGCGCCGCGGCCGCCGCCTCTCGGTCCTCGCCCTCGTCGGCGACGTCGTCGAGGTAGCGACAGAACGCGTAGAGGTGGGTCGCGCGCGCCGCGTGTCGCCGCCCGAGGAAGCGCCTCGCCCAGGTGAACGTCCGGCCGTGCTCGCGCAGCACCGCGTCGGCGTCGGCCAGGTGGTCCCGACCGGCCGCGCTCATGACGCAGGCGCTGCTGCAGCCGTCGCCGCAGGCTCGACCAATTCGTCCAGCACCTTCGCGGAGCAGAGCACCCCGGGCATGCCAGCGCCCGGGTGCGTGCCGGCGCCGACGAGGTAGAGGTTGCGCACGCCCTCGGCGCGGTTGTGGAAGCGGAACCACGCGGACTGCCGGAAGATCGGCGCGACCGAGAAGCCGGCGCCGTGCACGCTCAGGTAGTCCTGCTGGAAGTCCGCAGGCGTCATGAAGAAGTCGGACGTGATCGTCTCGCGGAGCCCCGGGAGGATCGAGTCGTCCAGCGCGCCGACGATGCGGTCGCGCAGGCGCGGCCCCTCGACCTCCCAGTCGACGTCGCCCTGCAGGTTGGGCACAGGACAGAGCACGTAGAAGCTGTCGCACCCGTCCGGCGCGAAGCTCGGGTCGGTCGCCGTGGGCCGGTGCAGGTAGAGCGAGAAGTCGTCCGCCAGCACCTTCTTGTTGAAGATGTCGTCGAGCAGCGGTCGGTAGCGCTTGCCGAACCAGATCGTGTGGTGCACGACGTCTGGATACTGCCGCTTGGTGCCGAAGTAGAGCACGTAGAGGCCCATCGAGTAGTGCGCGGCCTTGAGCTTGAGGCGCGCGCGCATGCTCTGGTGCTCGCGCGGGATCATCTCCTTGTGCAGGAACGCCGCGTCCGCGTTGGAGACGACGACGTCGGCCCGGACACTGCGGCCGTCCTCGAGCGTGACGCCCTTGGCCGTGCCTTGCTCGATATCGACCTTGGCGACCGTCTGGCCGAGCTCGACGCGCACGCCCTGGCGGTCCAGCAGGCCACCGAGCGCGTCCACGATCGCGCCCGTCCCGCCCATCGCGAAGTGGATGCCCCACTCGCGCTCCACGTGGTGGATCAGGCTGTAGATGCTGGTCGTGTCGAACGGGTTGCCGCCGACGAGCAGGGGCTGGATCGAGAAGGCCCACTGCAGCTTGGGGTTCTTGAGGTAGCGCGAGACCAGCTTCCAGACGGTCAGGTCGCTGCGCAGGTTCAGCAGCTTGGGGACCTGCTTCACCATCGTCCCGAAGTTGTGGAACGGCACCGCAGAGAGCTCGGTGAAGCCGACGTCGAAGATGCGCTTGCTGTGCTCGAGGAGCCGCAGGTAGCCGTCGACGTCGCGCGGGTCGATGCGCTCGATCTCGCGCAGCGTGTCCTCGACCGAGCCGCCGTAGTCGAAGCGGCTGCCGTCGGGGTATTGGAAGCGGTACCAGGGCGTCAGGGGGACGAGCTTCAGGTGGTCCTGGAGCCGCTCACCGAACAGCTCGAAGAGCTCCTCCAGGAGGAACGGTGCGGTGACCACGGTCGGCCCCGCGTCGTGCTTGAAGCCGTCGCGCTCGAACGTCCGCGCGCGCCCACCGAGCTGCTGGCCGCGGTCGAACAAGGTCACTTCGTAGCCGCGCGCCCGCAGCCGGAGCGCCGCAGCGATGCCGCCCAGACCGGCGCCGCAGACGAGCGCGCGCACGGCTGGGATCAGACCTTCGCGGCGAGGGCCGCGGACAGGCTCGCGAGCAGTTCGCCCGCGCCGCGGGGGAGCGACCGCGCCAGCTCGCCGGCCTCGTCGAGGAGCGCCAGCGATCGGCGCTTCGCGAACGCGACGGCGGTTCGCTCGTCGTGGACGCGCCGCAGCAAGCTCACGTAGTTGAGGCGCTCGGCGGCGCTGTCGACGGACAGATCGTCGAGGTCGTCCGCGATCTGGTAGCCGACCGCGAACTGGTTGGCCGCGCGCCGGGCGCGATCCGAGAGCTCAGGCTCACCTGCATAGACGCACGCCAGCTCGAGCGGAAGCGCGAACAGCACGCCCGACTTGTCGGTCGCGATCTGCTCGTAGTCTGCGGTGGTCATCTCGCCCGCGCTGCTCGAGAGATCCGCGGTCTGGCCGTGGATCAGGTGCGCAGTGCGGCGATGCGTCAGCGCGACCAGCTGCGCGACGTGCTCGGGCTGCGACAGCCCCGCGAGCGCGCCGTAGGCTGCGGAGAGCAGCAGCGCGCCCGTGCAGAGCGCCACGTCCGGTCCGAACCGGACCCAGACCGCGTCGGCGCCGCGCCGCAAGCGATCGCGGTCCTGCAGGTCGTCGTAGACCAGCGACGCATTGTGGATCAGCTCGGCGACGGCGCCGATCCGGGCGCCGTCGGCGGCAGAGACGCCGAGCGCGCGCGAGGCGTGCTGTCCGAGCTGGGCCCGGACGCGCTTGCCGCCGGAAGCGAGGTGATACCTCGCGGCCTCCAGCGTGTCGGTGGCGCCTTCGCCGCGGCTCATCGTCGAGCCGAGCAGCGAGTGCAGCACGTCCTCCACTCTGGAGGGTGCCGCCGCCGAGGCGGCGGCGTCGTTGTAGGCGGTGTCGCTCATACAGGTCGATGGCTGCACCAGGTGCAGCTTTCTACCCGGCGGTCAACGGGATCAGGCGTCCTTCGCGTCCGACTGCGAGGTCGCGACGGTCCAGATGATCACGCCGAAGGCGATCTTGTTCACGACATCCGCGAGGTTGTAGACCGCGTTGAGGGTCGCGTCGCTCGCGCCCGGCTCGCCGCCCATCAGGTAGCCGACGAAGTAGCCGATCGCGTAGATCGACCAGCCGAAGGTGACGATGTTGCGCATCAGCTTGAACGCGCTCTGCACGGCGGGCGGCGCCGAGCCCGCGTTGATCTTGCTGGCCTGGCCCGCGAAGATTTCGAAGAGGATGAAGCCCCAGCCGGCCATGCCGATGATGAAGCCGGGCCAGTGGCCGATGTAGCCGGCCTCACCCATGTAGCCGCCGATCAGCATGACGAGCGTGCCGATCATCAGGCGCCAGAAGACGCCAGCGGGGACCTTCGCGATCGCCGCGAGGATCAGATAGAACTCGACCATCAGCAGCGGAACCGTGATCAGCCAGTCGATGTAGCGGAACACCGTGGGCGCCGCGCCGGTCTCCATCCACATGTCGCGCATGTAGAAGTAGTGGACCGCTGCGACCAGCGTCACGAGGCCGGAGACCGTCAGCGAAGTCTTCCACTTGCCTTCGACGCGCTGCGTCTCGAGGAAGAAGAACGCGGTGGCCGCGATGAGCGCCATGGAAATGGCGAAGAACGAGATGCCGACACCGTCCGACGGGTCGAGCTTGAGGGATCCTTCAGCGAGGACTGTGGGCAGCAGATCTGCGAAGTTCAGCAGCATGTCAGGGGGTTCTCCGAGAAATGGGAGGACAAGTTCGTAGCTGACACTTCGTCCCGAACTTTTTTCCGATGCTCAGAGCTTCGTGAGCGACCGCGCTGCGGCGCCGGTCGAATGGGTGTTCGAGCGTGGCCGGACGCTCGCTTGGTCGGCGAAGGTGTCGGCGAGGCGATGCGTTACGATCACGCACCGTCACGCGGACGAGCCGCGCTCCATGGCGCCAAAAAAGTTCGCAGAAAGTGTGGGCTCCGAAGACACCGAAACAGCCGCCGTGCCATTTTGGCGATTCTTCGCATCCAGCGGATCGCGGCGGGCGATCTCCGATGCGCGAGGGCGGCTAGGGCAAGCGGCTGTTGGCGGGGACAGCGTCTCGAGGCCAGGCAATCCCGCGCGGAAACACGAGCAGCCGGTCGTAGCTTTCGGCGACGACAAACGACTCGTCGACCGCGCCGGATTTGTCCTGCACGCGCGACAAGTCCAGCTGCAGGTGCTGCGCCAGGAACGGATACGCGGCCATGCGCTTGCTGACACCATAGTCATGCCCCTCCGCGGCGAAGTGCGCGTTGGCCACGCGCCCACCCGCACCGTAGAGGCCGTAGATGTGCTGCACGTGCGGGAACTCGACCTTCGGCGTGTTGAGCGTCCAGTCGCCGCCGTTGCTGACCATCAGCATCGGCCGGGGCGCGGCCATCGCCGCGATCTCGACGTTGTTGGTCTTGTGCCGCGCGCTCCAGTGGATCGGCATCCCGCTCTCGCAGACGCAGCCGCCGAAGAAGTGAGCCGAGATCTGGCATACGGGCACCGCGACGCGGATCCGGTCGTCGAGCGCGGTCAGCAGGAAGGTCTGCGTGCCCCCGCCCGAGCAGCCGGTCATTCCGACGCGCGCCGCGTCCACCTTCGGGAGCGACAGGACGAGGTCGAGCGCGCGCATGCTGTTCCAGGTCTGTAGCCTCAGGACCTCCGGGGTGTCCCGATGCGACCAGCCGCGCTCCTTGGTGTCGCCGTAGCCGACCATGTCGTAGGCGAGCACTGCGCAGCCCATCTTCGCGAGCACGGCGCAGCGCGCCTGCCGCCCGGGCGCGAAGCGGCCGCCGTGACCGTGCGGGCTCAGCACCGCGGCGAGGGAGCCGTCGAACTCCGTCGGCCGGTAGAGCGACCCGGTCACGTAGAAGCCTGGCGCGCTCTCGAAGGCGACCTCTTCGACGCGGTAGCCGTCATGTTCGCGCGCATCGACGAAGCGCGGGTTGAGCGGCGTGCGCTCCGGCAGGTCGGTAAGGCGCGCGCCCGCGAGCAGCGCAGCGCGCAGCAGCGCCCGACGCCGCTCCCATGCCTCGCGGCTCGGATACGCAGCGGCGAGCGCGGCGAGCTCGGCCTTGGCTTCGGCCGGCGACTGCGCGTGACCGACGCGCAGCTTCGGCTGCGGGCGCTCGTCGGTGCCGGCCTGCGCAGCGAGAGCGCCGAGGAGGGACCAGAGCAGAGCCGACGCCGTCGCTGCGGTGCGCATGACGCCACTCTAACCGGCTAGCGCAGGCCGCGAACCAGGGATCAGGCGACCAGCGGCCAGCACCAGTGCGCGAACACGAAGCTCGCGAAGAGGCCCGACGTTCCGGCGCGGACAAAGGCCATCGCCGTGCTGCCGCTGCGCGACAGGCGCAGGCAGCGCACCGCGCTCCAGGACGCGAGCAGCATCATGACGGCCTTCATCACCCAGTAGCCACGCTCGCCCAGGCGAGATCCGTCCAGCACCGCGGGGGTGTGGAGCACCGTCAACTCGCAGGTCACCCAGGCGACGGCGGTCGCGACGCAGACGACCGCGGCGACGCGGAGCGCCGCGCCCAGGATCGCGCGCAGCTCGTCCTGACACAGGGTCGGGACGCGGTCGATCAGCCAGCACACCACCGTCGCGGTGAGAGACCGCCGATAGATGCCCTGCAGGGCCTGCGTCGAGCTCATGAGGGTTTCTTCGACACATCGGCTGCCCGGCTGGAGCGCTCGTGCGCGCCCTGCGCCCGACGCGACGCCTACGCGCCGCGCGCGGTCCGCGCCGGCTCGGCGCGCAGCACGAGGAGCCGGGAGCGCCCGCGCTGCTCGTCGGGGAACCGGACGAGGAGCTCTCGATCCGCTGCCAACGGCACCTCGACGTCTACGCGCTGCACGAACGTCAGCGGCTGCTGCAGGTGGACCGGCGCGCCGACGGGCAGACGCGCCGCTCGCGGCTGCTCGAGGCCCTGCACGGAGACGAACTCCGCGAGCACGTCAAGGTGGACCTCGCTCCCCTCCGCCTTCGCCGTCACCGAGAGCTGGAAGCCGTGGCTCGCCACGTCGACGACCGGATCCGCGAGGATCCCGCTGCGCCCGCCCACCACGTCGAAGCCGGCCACGAACGCCTGCTGGTCGAGCGTGGACAGCGTGCCCGGATCGCCGGAGTTCAGCACGATCCGCGGCGCGGTCAGCACCTCGACGTCGTCCGACCCGAGGAGCCCCGCGACGGTCCCCGCCGGCGCTTCCCACGCGCAGACGAGGCGCGCGTCCCCGAGCCACGCGGCCAGCGTCGCGTCGGGCACGAGCAGCACCCGGCACCCGAACGCCACCTGCGCGGGCGCGTCCTCGGGTGCAGCTCCGGCAGCGTCACCCTCGGCCAACTCCTCGACCAGCTCCGGGAGCTCGCGCGGCCACGTCCCGGAGAAGAGCTCGGCGCGATAGCTGACGTCGCGCTCGGACAGCGCCGCTGCGGGCGGACCGAGAACAGCGGGCGTCGCGCAGGAGGCCAGCGCGAAGAGCAGCGGGAGGGAGGATCGCATCATGACGC
>CAZTQF010000112.1:0-7292 GCA_964615255.1 uncultured candidatus Brocadiaceae bacterium
ACCACGTGCAGCGCGCGCTGCAGGCGCTCGACGAGCAGCGCGTGCGCTGGCGGCTCGAGGGCTTCATGTGGCACCAGGGCGAGAACGACATGTTCAACGAGGGCTTTCGGCAGGGCTACGGCGACAACCTGCTCGCCTACATGGCGCGTTGGCGCAAGGACCTCGGCGCGCCCAAGCTCCGCTTCTACGTCGGCGAGCTCTGCACGAAGACGATCTGGGGCATGGACCTGCGCCCACGGATGTACGACATCAGCGTCGGACAGCGCGCGGCGACCGGCGCCGACCGGCTCGCCGAGTACGTGCCCAACGCCCACGTGGGCGTCGAGATCGGCGGCGGCGTGGGCCTGCACTACCATTACGGCACGCTCGGGCAGCTTGAGCACGGCGAGTGCTATGCGGACGCGTATCTGCGCAACATCGAGGCGCTGCCGGTCACCGAGCGCGCTCTCGAGAAGTGGCCCTACCCGAAGCGCAGCGCGGTCGATCTCTACGTGCTCGCCGGCCACCGCAACATGGAGGGGGAGCGCGCCTTTGTGCAGGAGCTGCGCGAGCTGCGCGGCGGCAAGCAGCTCGTCCGGGACCAGGGGGACGTCGCGTTCCGCTACGACCTCGGCGGCGGCGCCAAGGTGTCGGACGGTTGGGAGCCGCTCGGCGTCGCGGGCCTGTACGACACCTTCGGTCCCGAGTTGTCGTTCGCCGCGGCGCTGCGCGAGCGTAAGGCGAAGCCGTTTGCGGTCGCCAAGTTCACGCACAGCGGCTCGCAGGTCGTCGACTGGACGCCCGAGGGCAGCGTGGCCAAGTCGCGCAACCTCTACCCGCGCTTGCTGGCGTTCGTCGAGGAGGCGATCGCGGACCTGAAGAGCAGAGGCCACAAGGTCCGCCTGCGCGCCGTCGTCTATCACCTGGGCGAGAACGACATGTCCTGGACGCCTTTCCGCAAGGAGGCCGCGCGGCGGCTCGGGCAGGTCGCGGCCAAGCTGCGCGAAGACCTGCAGATGCCCGAGCTGCGCTGGGTCGTCAGCCAGCAGCGACCGACCGACCACAAGGACGTCAACCGCGTCGACCCCGTCGCGATGGTCCGGGAGCTGTGCGCGGCGGATCCGTACATGGACCACGTCGAGGCGTTCGAGCCGCCGCCGCAGCCCAAGCAGCTGGTCTTCGACACGGCCGGCGTGGTCTGGCTCGGGCGAGTGCTGGCCGACGCGGTTCAAAAGTAGGGCGCGAGCCCGCGCCGTGACCGACTGCAAGGCGTAGGCTGCGTGCATGCGGGCCTCTTCCCTGTCGCTCTCGGTGCTGCTGATCGCCGGTCTCGCCTCGGCCCAGCAGCGTCGCCCCAACGTCGTGGTGCTCTACGGCGACGACGTCGGCTACGCGGACCTCGGCTGCTACGGCGCCGAGAAGATCCCGACGCCCAACCTCGACCGGCTCGCGAGCCAAGGGCTGCGCTTCACCGACGGGCACTGCTCGGCGGCGACGTGCACGCCGTCCCGCTTCTCGCTGCTGACGGGCATCCACGGTTTCCGCCACAACGTGCGCGTGCTGCCGCCGAACGCGCCGATGACGATCCAGCCGGACATGCTGACGCTGCCCGCCGTGTTCCGCGCCAAGGGCTACCGCACGGCGGTCGTCGGCAAGTGGCACCTCGGCATCGGCCGCAAGGGCCAGAAGGTCGACTGGAACGGCGTGGTCGCGCCCGGCCCGCTCGAGGTGGGCTTCGACGACTCGTTCCTGATGCCGTCGACCAACGACCGGGTGCCGTGTGTCTACCTCGACGGGCACCGGGTGGTGGGGCTCGACCCTGCCGATCCGCTGTTCGTCGGCAAGCGCCCGGATGGCTTCACCGGCACGGTCTATCCCGACGGCAAGCAGGACCGCTCCGCGATGACCTACTACGCATCGAGCCACGGTCACGACATGTCGGTGATCAACGGCATCGGCCGCAACGGATACATGTGGGGCGGCAAGAGCGCGGTCTGGGACGACGAGACCATGGCCGACGTGTTCGTCGACAAGGCGGTCGCGTGGCTCGGCGAGCAGAAGAAGGGCGAGCCGTTCTTCCTCTACTTCAGCAGCCAGGACATTCACGTGCCGCGCGCGCCGCACGAGCGCTTTCGCGGCAAGAGCGAGCTCGGCTACCGCGGCGACGCGATGGTGCAGCTCGACTGGGCCTGCGGCCGGATCCTCGAGGCGCTCGATCAGAACGGGCTCGCCGACGAGACGATCGTGATCTTCTCGTCGGACAACGGCCCGGTCTACGACGACGGCTACGAGGACGGCACCACGGTGCTCACCTCGACCCAGGAGTCCGACCGCGGCCACGACGGCTCGGGTCCGTACCGCGGCGGCAAGTACCAGGTCTACGAAGGCGGCACGCGCGTGCCGCTGATCGTGCGGTGGCCCGGCGAGGTGAAGCCCGGCGTCAGCGTCGCGACCGTCAACCAGATCGACCTGCTGGCGTCGTTCGCGGGTATGCTCGGCTACGAGCTGCCCGCGGACCAGGCGATCGACTCGCGCGATACAATGGCCGCGTTCCTCGGCGAGGACGAGGAGGGGCTGCCGTTCATGATCGAGGAGGCGCGGCGGCTTGCGCTGCGGGTCGGCGACTGGAAGTTCGTGCAGCGCCGCCCGAGGAGCAAGAAGGGCAAGCCGGAGCTCTACGACCTGTCCGAGGACGTCGGCGAACAGCGGGATCTCGCCGCGGCTGAGCCCGAACGGCTCGCCGAGATGAAGGCGATGCTGCAGGCGCTGGTCGCCTCGGAGCGCGGCGTGCGTGGGTTCCGGTAGCGCTGCGCAGCGGAGGGCTCGCCCATACGCAAAGCGGGCCGCGACGTCGTCAGACGTCACGGCCCGCTTGGTTCCGAAGGGTCGCTTCGACTAGGAAGCGGCCTTCTTGAACTTGCGCAGGCGGAGCTTCTTCGTGGTGGCCAGCGCCTCCTCGATCTTCGCCTCCGTCACAGCCTTCTTGTCCTTGACGAACACGAGGGCCTTGCCGTTGAGGCCGTTCGGGTGGACCCGGATGACACCGTCCAACTTGCTCAAGACGTCACGCGTCTGCATGGCGGTGCCGCCTCAACCGAGGCCCGCGATCGAGCATTCGTAGACGACGTCGGCCTTCTCGACGTCGACCTCCTTGAGGACGCGGACGCGCACCTTGCCGGCGCGCTTCTTCTCCAGCCAGAGGTTCAGGTCCGCGATCTCAGGGACGCGCTTCTTGCTCTTGGCCTCGAAGTAGCCGACACCCGTGGTGTCGAAGATCAGGTCCTTGATGTCCTTGTGCTTGGTGAGGATCGAACTGACCCTCTTCGCCGTTGAGGCAGCGCCTCAACCAGAGATCCCGGAGCACTCGATCCGCCACAGCTTTTCGGTGTTCGCCTTGGCCTCGACCGTCTGACCCTTTGTCTGGGCCACGGTTGGGACCGCGAGCGCGCACACCGCAAGCACAGCACTTGCAGTCAATCGCATGATTTTGATTCGGTTTGGGGCACCGGCTGCGGGGCAGCCGGGCGTTCGTTATCGGACATTCGGGCTGCTCAGGCAAACCCCGACTTCGGCCCACGTGGCGCGCGGCGCGCTGGGGCGAGGCGCGGGGACCTAAAACCGCCATTCTGGCAGGCGCTGGGGCGGCAGCTCGGCGGCCATCGATGCGCGCAGGACCGCAATCGGAACGGAGTTCTGGCGCAGGATCCGGTCATGGAAGGCCCGCTCGGTCAGCTCGCCTGAGCCGACGCGCTCGCGGTGCAGCGCCCGGAGCTGCAGGCCGCCGAGCATGTAGGCCGCCTGGTAGAGCGGTGGGTAGGCGCCGCCGACCGACCGCCGCACCTCGCCCTCGGCCGCGGCGCGCTCGTGGCCGACCCGCTCGATGAGGTAGTCGACGCACTCGGGGCCGCTCCACTTGCCGAGGTGGAAGTTGAGCGAGAAGACGATGCGGGCGCAGCGGTGCTTGCGCCAATACAGCATGCCGACCTTGTCCTTCGCGGTCTTGGCGAGGCCGAGGTCGTAGAGCCGCATCTCCCAGTAGAGCGCCCACCCCTCCATCCAGAACGGCGTGCGGAACGGCGCGCGCCACGTGGCGTGCCGGGCCTGGGAGTACTGCTGCAGCCAGTGGCCGGGGATCAGCTCGTGGTGCACGGTCGCGCGACAGAAGTGCTCGTTGTTGCTGCGCAGCGCCTGCAGCTTCTCGATGTGCGCCATCGCGTCGGTCGGGAAGCTCACCTGGATGGTGTTCCCGCCCAGGAAGAACGGGTTCACCTTCTGGGCCTCGCGCGACATCATCGACATCCGCCAGCACTCCTTGGCGAGCTCGGGGATCGTGAGCAGGTCGCGTGCCTCGAGGAAGTCGATCGCCTCGTGCGCGAGCTCCTTGATCAGCTTGGGCTGCTCGCCGGGCTCGCGGTGGCTCTGCTTGGTCAGTTCGAGCGCCTGACGCCAGTCGTCGCAGCCGAGCTCGGCTGAGGCCTTGTCCATCTCGGCGTCGCACCAGGCGAACTCGCGCTCGGCGATCTCGACCAGCTCCTCGGGCGTGTAGGGGATCCACTCGAACGTCAGCGCCTGCTGCAGCGCAGGCCCGCCGACGGGGTCTCCGATCAGCGTCCGGTCGACCTCCTGGCTGCCGCGGGGCAGCGCGCGCAGCGCCGCGCCGAGCTGTTCGAAGTTGGCGTCGGCCTGCTCGTGCGGCGCGCGGACCCACCAAGAGAACTGAGGGTCGTAGCCGTCGCGGTAGCGAAACCAGCTGCGGAGCGCGCGCCGCAGCGCCGACAGGCGTCGGGCGGCGCGCTCCCGCAGCGGCGGCGGGACGTGGTCCAGATCGCCTCGCCGGAGCCGGTCTCGCACCTCGGCCGCTGCCCGCGCGATCCCGTCGACCGCCTCAGCGGTGCTGCGGGCGTCCACGTCCTCCAGCTTGCGGCGAGACTCGGAGAGCGCGGTGACCTCGGCCGCGAACGGCAGCAAAGACGTGAGCTCGCCGTCGCGCCGCTGCTCTTCTCGCAGCTCGTGGAGCTCGCGGCGCAGGTGGTTCTCGAACAGGATCCAGTCGATGCGGCCCGCGCGCCCGAGCTGCTCGAAGTCGACCTCGCGGAGCCCGCGCAGCTCTGCTTGAAACCGCTGCCGCAGCCGGTCGCTGCGTTCGGCCGACATCGGCGCGTCGTAGCGGCGCTCTAGGTCGGCGCGGTCGGCGGAGAAGGTCTCGATGCGCGCGCGCAGCTCGCTCTGCTGCGCACAGAGCGGGGCGACGGCGAGCGCGGACGCGAGCAGCGCGGCGGAGGGACGCATGGCCCGATGCTACCCGGCCGCAGGCTCGCCGCCGCCCCTCAGCCGCGCAGGTCCTGGACGACCTCGCTCGCCGACGGACCGACGCCCGCGTCCTGCTGGTAGAGCGTGCTGCCCTCGACGCGCGGCACGTCGAGGTGTCGCACGACGCAGCGCAGCTTCTCGCTGCGGTGTGGCTGCTCCTTCTCCGGATCGGCGGGGAGCGCCAGCACGTACCACCACCACGCGACGTGGGGGCGCAGCGCCTGCCACTCATCCTCGGGCACGCGGAAGGCGTCGGCGTCGCCAGGAACTTCAAAGACGCGGTTCTCCGGATGGTGGGTGCCGCCGAAGCCGAGCACGAGCACGTAGCGCGCGACCTCGATGGCGGGCGCTTGCCACCGGAACTCCGGCGACGTGGCGCAGCGCTCGAGGTGGCCGGGCGACGCGACCTGGATCGTCGCGGCGGCTCGGGTCGCCGGCTCGGTCTCGGGCGCGTGGTGAGCGTCGTACCAGTAGACGACCGGCAGGTGTTCCTGCTCGGGCAGCACGTAGGCGGTGTGGAACGTGCAGCCCTTGCAGACCTCGGGGAGGTCCTGGGTGAGCATCGCCCGGCGGAGGTCCTGCGCCTCCTTGCCGTTCCACACCTCGTCGAACGGCTGCTGTTCGAGGTTGCCCAGCTTGAGGGTCTCCCCGCCGGCGACGCAGCAAGGATACGCGTCGCCGTCGGCGTGCACCTTGAGGTGGTCGACCGACTGCACGCAGTAGCCGGGCAAGAAGTAGTTCAGCTCGTCCCAGACCGCGTGCTCGGGGCGGCGGTCGACCCGGTAGCCGAGGTCAGGCGGCCGGTGCTCGAAGGCCATGCGCGTGTGCCCCTCGAAGCTGACGTTGATCTGCTTGTCTCGCGCGACGCGCTCGACCTTGCCGAGCATCCACCGAACCCACGCGGGCGACAGCTGGGTGAGCGCGTCCGAGTAGACGCGGTCCGGCGTTAGCGCGTCGGACATCAGCAGGCTCAGGATCCGGATCGTGGTGCAGCCCTGGTCGGCGAGGTAGGCGACCGTCTCGTCGAGGAACGGCGCGTTCTCGACCATGAACACGATGTTCGCCTGCGGCTCGATGCCGTGCTCCCGGCACAGCCGCGCCGCGACCGGCAGGTTCTCGAACACCGCCCTGGTCTTCGCGCGCAGCCGGATCCGCTCGTAGACGTCCGGCAGGTGGCTGTCGATCGAGAAGGTCACGGCGCTCACCAGGGGCTCGAGCTCGCGGAAGCGCTCCTCGGTCAGGTACTGCGCGTTGGTGATGACGTCGAGGTTCAGCTCGTGCCGCTCCGCCATGTCGCGCGCCTGATCCCAGGTGATGATCAGCGGCTCGCTGCCGACGAACGGCGAGAGCACCGAGGCCGTCGGCAGCACGTCTTGCTCGAGCACCTCGACCACGCGCGCCGACATCTTCTTCATCGGCGGGTTGTTGCCGTCGTAGCACATGGTGCACGACATGTTGCAGAAGTTGCTGAGCTGCAGCTCGGCGACCCGCGGCTTGGACTCGAAGCGCAGGCGCGCCTGCACGAGGTCCTGGTCGAGCCGCGCGCGGTTGGTCTGCAGCGCCGCGCGCTTCGTTGCCGAGACGTCGCGCTGCTGCTGCGAAGCCCCAGCGGCTCGTTGGTTCGAGTCGTCCGGCATGCTCAGGACCGTACGATCTGTGGTCCTCCCCGGGAAGGACGCGCGGCAGCGGCCCGCGCGGCGGGAGCCGCGCCGCCCTCCTCGCGGGCTCCGAACGGCCGCTGCCAGCGGCGACGTGCGGCGGGCGCGGCGCGCGGGGCGACCGCGTCCCGGTAAGCGACAACGTCGCAGGCGTCGGGGGGCGGCCGCGCGGCTCAGGCCTTGGGACCTGCGCCCTGGATCGCGTCGCTCGCCTGGTCGGCGAACTTCTCGAAGTTCTTGTGGAACAGCGACGCGAGGTGCTTGGCCTTTTGGTCGAAGGCGTCCTTGTCGGCCCAGGTGTTGCGCGCGATCAGGATCTCGGCGGGCACGCCGTCGCAGGCGGTC
>CAZTQF010000113.1:0-7287 GCA_964615255.1 uncultured candidatus Brocadiaceae bacterium
CAGTCGATGCGCGTCGGCGCTGTCCGCGAGAGCTTCAGGAAGGCGTCCGCTGCGTCGCCGTAGCGCGCCTCGTTCTCGGCCCGGAAGGCCTCGGCCCGCAGCGCGTTCTGTTCCTGCTGCGTTACGACAGCGGGCGTTTGAGCCGCCTGGCCGACGAGCGGGGGGAGCAGGAGCGCGCCGCCCAAGAGGGCGGCGAGCGGACGTCGGCGGAGGTGCATGCCTACTTGCCTTGCAACATGCGTTCCGCCTCACGGAGGTGGCGGCGCGCGCCCGGCCGCCTCGCGCCGGGGTAGTAGTCCTGGCTCTTGGTGGCTGCGTCCTTCGCCGCGGCGGCGTCCTTGCTGTGCTTGAGGTGCCACAGCGCGAGGTTCTCGTAGCAGTCGCCGACGGCTTCCTCCAGCTGCTGCTTGAGCTCCTCGTTGTCCGGCGGGTCGTTCGCGAGCGTCTCGGCGCCGTCTGCGATGGCGGCGTCGAGCAGGCCCTTGACGAGGTCCCAGTCCCGCTCGAGGTGGTAGATGGCGATCAGCGCGCAGTCGTTGCGCAGCCGCACGTTCGAGGGGTCGAGCTGCTGGGCCCGGGTGTAGGCCTTGTAGCTCTGCTCGTACATCTCGTCGGCGGCGTCCTTGTCGCCTTGTCGCTCGAGGATGTTGCCGTAGTCGCGCGCGAACAGGCCGGAGTTGTTGAGCAGGTCGACGTCGCTGTTCGCCGCGTCCGACGCGGCGCGGCTGATCTGCTCGACCTTCTTGAGGTCGTTCTTGCGGTAGTAGTAGTCGACGAGGCCCAGCACGCCGCGCTTGACGGTCTCGGTCAGGCCGAGGTCCTGGTTGATCATGTCCGGACGCAGGCGCGCGGACTCGATCAGCAGCGCCTGGGCGCCGTCCCGGTCGTCCTTGACGTTGAGCGTGATGCAGCCCTTCTTGCCGACGACCATCGCGAGCCACTGGTTGCACGTGTCCGTGTAGCCGGCGTTCTTCTGCATCGAGCGCTCGAAGCTCTGCTTCGAAGCGTCGAGCGTCGCGAGCGCGTCGTCGGCCTTGCCCGACTGGCGCTCGAACTGGGCCAGGTAGAACTGGGCCTTGCCGAGGTACCAGACCGTGCCCGCGTCGTCGCGCTTCTTGAGCGCCTCGACCGCCAGCGGCAGCTGCTTTTGGGTGTAGGCGGTGTTGATCACCTGGTCGAGCAGCGGAAAGTCGGTCGGCGTCCGCTCCGCTGCGCGCACGTAGACGTTGACGGCTTCGGCGGGCGCGCCTGCCCAGGCCTCGGTCGCAGACCACAGCTTGAGCAGGTCTGCGTCGAGGCGGCCCTTCTGCTCCAGCCAGCGCATCGACGTGCGGGCCGCGGTCAGCAGCGCTTGGTCGTCGTCGCCGCCGCTCTTCTTCTGCGCGTAGGCGCGGCCGGCGGCGTTGGCCCGCAGCAGGTGCGCGGCGAGGTTCTCGTCCTCGGTGCCGCCGCCCTGCGACTGCATGTGGAGCAGCAGCGAAGAGACCGTGTCGCTGGCCTGCTCGATCTCGCCCGCGTCGTATTGCGCCTGCGCCAAGAACTGCCGCGGCTCGTTCGGCTCGGCGTCGAGCTCGACCGCGCGCGCGAGCGCGGTGACGGCGTCCTGGTAGAAGAACGCGGTGCCCTTGCGGTTGCTGTCGCGGGCCTGGTTGGCCAGCATCCAGGTGACCTTGCCCTTCAGGAAGTGGTAGGGGGCGTGCTGCTTGCAGTCCTTGGAGAGCTTGTCGAGCTCGTTGAGGGCCGCGTCGAAGTCCTCGTTGCCGATCGCCTGCTCGATCGCCGGGCGCGCCTTCTTCAGCGCCTCGGCCGCGCCTCCCTGGCCCATGGAGGATCCTGAGAGGCGGTTCTGCAGCTGCGCACGCGCCGTGGATCCCAGCGCGCGCTCGCCCTTGTTCCGGAGCAGGGACGCGGCCTCGCGGCGCTGGTACGGGAAGTACTTCACGGCCTGCTCGCAGAACGCGCGGTAGTCCGCGAACGGCGCCTTCTCGTGCTCGCGGAGCAGCACGGCGATGTTTTGCCACGCGTCGCCGACCGCCTCTTCGAGCAGCTCGCGCTCACGGGCCGGCACGTCGTCGGCCATCTCGGCGAGCTGCGCGGTGCCGATCTCGATCGCGAGGTCGAAGCACTCCCGCGCCCGCGCGAAGTCGCGGTCGAGGTGGTAGATCAGCATCAGGCCGCAGTCGTTGACGATGCGGGCGTCGGTAGGCGACAGGGCGACCGCCTTCTCGTAGTAGCGGTAGCTGCGCTCCCACAGCTCCATCGCGGCGACCTCGTCGCCCTCGTTGGAGACCTGCACGCCGAGGTCGCGTGCTGCCAGCGCCGCGTTGTTGTAGAGGAAGCCCCACCGGTCGGGGTAGGCCTCGAACACCCGCTCGTTGAACTGCAGCGTCTTGCGCAGCGCGTCCTGCGGGGCCTGCGTCAGCGCCACGTGCACGGCGAACGCGGCGCCGGTGAAGTGGTTGCCGAAGGTGTCGACCAGCTGCGGCTGGCCGTCGACGTAGGCCGTGGTGGTCGCCGAGGTCTCGGCGGCGCGGAACATCAGGTCGGCGGCCCGGTCGAGGTCGCCGCTGTCCGCTGCGCAGCGCGCCATCGCGAGGTCGCAGAGCGCCTGCCACTGCTGCGTGGACTCGCGGTGCTGAGGCATGACGGCCAGGTACTCGCCGAACACGTCGCGGGACTTGCTGTAGATCGCGAGCGCGCCCTGGAAGTTGCCCTCGGCGCGGAGCCGGTCCGCGCGCGCGTAGATCGCGCGTCCCTCGTACCAGCGGAGGACGGGCGCGTCGGGCTTCTCGCGCACCAGCCGGCGGTAGCCGCCGACGAGCGCGTCGTGCTGTCCGTTCTGCGTCATCCAGGCGATGTAGGCGTCGTGCACCGCCGTCTCCGTCGGCCACTCGGCCAGCGCCGCCTCGTAGGTCCGCATCACCTCGCCGCTCTGACCGAGCCACTTGTGGATGTCGGCGGTGGTCGTGGCCGCTTCGGCTGGGTGGTCGATGCGGGCCTCGCTGAGCCCCGCGACGGCGAGCTGGGCGAGCTCCATCGCGCGCGCGCTCGCGGGCGGAGTGCCCGCCGAAGCGTCGGCCTCCGCGCGCTCGGCCTGCAGCGCCGCGACGAACCTGCGGTAGTCGCAGCGCGCGCCGACGAGCCGGGCGGTGGCGAACTCGGTCTGGTTCTGCAGCCCCGGCTTGGCGGCGAATCCTGCCGCCGAGCGCGCGGCGGCGCGGCTGCCGGCCTCGTAGTCGGCGAGCGCGTAGTGGGCCTCGGCGCACAGTCGCCATTCACGCGCCCAGTCCCCGACCGATTCGGGGTCCAGCGCCTCTTCGAAGTTCCGGGCCGCGTCGATCAGCAGGAACTGCTTGCCCGAGCGGCCGGGCTCGTTGGCCATCTGCAGCGAGCACTCGGCGAGCAGGAGCCGCGCTTCGCGCAGGCCTCGGTTGGACTGCAGCAGCGCCTCGGCGGCGTTGGCCGCGGCGTCGAGGTCGCTCGCCATCAGGGCGCGCGCGCTCGCCAGGGCCTGGGACTCGGTCGAGGTCGGGGGGGTGATGCTGGCACAGGCGGCCACCAGGATGGCGGCGCACCACAGAGGGGTCGTTGGCTTCATGTGTCCAAAGGTCCGGCGCGATGGCGGGACTCTGCTCGAGGGAGAGCACGCGAGAGAGAGGTCGCGACTCCGGCATTGTTGCGACTTTCGTGCCGCAGCGGAAGGGTCTCGGGACGGGCTTTCCCACGTCAAGCGGGCGGCTGCAACCCGTCGATATTCCCGGGGTAGCAGCCTCCGATGACCAGCGATCCCAGTCGATGACCACCACGGCGAAGAGCCTCCTGCGGCGCCCGCTCCTGCTGGCGGCGGCCGCGCTCGCGGGCGCGGCCGGGCTGCGCGCGCAGGCGGACGCCGAGCGTAGCGTGCCGGCGCCGTCGGTCCCGCGCGCGTCGAAGCCGGCCGCGTTGACGCTGTTCGCGTTCTACGGCGACGCCTCCGGCGCGCTCGCTCAGGACGCCGCCTACCTCGACGGGCTCGCGGCTGCCTACGCCGACCGGGGGCTGCGCGTGGTGGTCCTGATGCGGGACGCCGACGAGGCGCGGACGCCGGTGCTTCGCCGCGCGGAGCTGGTCGACGACCGTGGCGGACAGTTCGCGGCGAACTTGTCGCCCGCGGGCCCCGACCCTCGCAGCCGCCTCGTCGTTGCTGACGCGCAGCGCGCGGCGCTGTTTCGGGGAGCGCCTGGCTGTGGCGTCTTGGACATGCTGGAGCGCGAGCTCGCGGGCCAAGGGGACTCCGCCTACGAGGCTGCGGCCGGCAGGTGGCGCCGCCAGCTCGCCGACAGCTTCGACGAGCTGGCGGGGGGGGACACGCTCGGCCTGCTCGAGCCGCTGGCGCGGCGGTCGCCGCGCGACGGGCTGCTCAACGGGCTGCTCTACCTGACCTACGCCACCAAGGCGAACGACCGCCGCGCGGCGCGCGCGCTGCGGACGCGGGCGACGCGCGCGATGTCGGCGGCGCCGCGCGCGCTGGCCGTGTTCGCGGACCTCGCGATGCGCGGAGATCCGCTGCGGGCGGAGGTCTGGGAGGACCTGCGCCCCGCGCTGGAGCGCGCCGCCGAGCTCGCCCCCGACGACGCTTCGGTGCAGCGCGCCCTGCTGCGGGCGCGGGTCGCTGCGCGGGACGACCGCGCCGCCGGGCGCCTCGCGATGCAGCGGCGGCGGTCGATGACCTCGACGGCGCACGGCTGCCTCGACTTCGCCACGCTGCTCGCGCGCGCCGAGACGCCCATGGTCTACCGCGACATCGCCGAGGAGGCCGTCGCCCGCGCGGCGACCCTCGGCGCGGAGCCGCGCCTGCTCGCGGCCGCGCGCTACGTGGTCCGCCTCCGCTGCGGCGAGGACGTGTCCGGCGCGAGCCAGGTGCTCGCGAGCTACCGCGCGGAGCGGGGCGACTACTACCGGATCAACAGCGACGCGTGGCGGTTCCTGACCCAGGTGGGGACGATGGGGCGCTACGACTGGTTCGCCGCGGGGCTCGTCGAGGAGCTGCTCGGCGGCTCGGCTGCCCTCGACTACTTCGAACTGGACACCGCCGCGCTGGCGATGTTCCTGGTCGGCCGGGTCACCGAGGCCGTCGACTACCAGCGGGCGGCGCTCCGCGAGGGGGGGAGAGAAGAGGCCGCCTACCGGGACCGGCTGGCGCGCTACGAGGCCTTCGCCGCGCCTGGACCGCGCTAGGGGCCAGAAGTATGCGGCTGCGGGCTTGCGTCCCACGTGCGGCTGGCTATCCTCTTCGCCCCTCCTTCCCCTGAGCCCGCTATGTCCAGAGTCTGCGCAGTCACCGGTCGTCGCACCCGAGTCGGAAACAAGGTCAAGCGCCGTGGTCTTGCCAAGAAGGACGGCGGCGTCGGCCGGCGCGTGACGGGACGGAGCAAGCGCAAGTTCAAGCCGAACCTCCAGCCTGTGCGGATCCTGACGCCCGAGGGCACCGTGATGACGCTGAAGCTGTCGACCAAGGTCATCAAGCGCGGCGTGATTACGCTCCAGAAGGGCGACAAGACGGTCTCGTTCCCGCTGGTCAAGGCGATCCGCGGCCGCAACCGGGCCTTCACGAAGGCGCAGAAGCAGTAGGTCGCCGCGCCCTTGAGGCGCGCCGCTGGCATCCGATGACGGACGCACCCCAGCAGCCGACCCCGCCCGATCCGCCGGGCGACGACCCCGTCCTCCGCCAGGTCGGCGAGGCCAACCTCCGCCTGATGGCGGGGGAGGTGAGCAAGCCGAAGCTCGCCCAGCTGAAGATCACGGCGCAGGCCAGCGAGGCCGAGTATCCGTGGCAGCAGATCACCGAGGCGATCCTCGCCGAGGAAGTCGACGAGCAGCGGCTGGTGCAGCGGGGCCTCGCCGCGCAGCGCGACTGGGTCCTGCGGGGCGGCCGGGTCGAGCGAGGCCCCACGGTCACGCGTCGCGCCAAGGGCTTCTTCGCGCGGCTCGCGGCGCAGCTGATCTTCGCGCTGATCTTCGTGGTAGTCGTGATCGTCGGGCTGCTGCTGCTCGAATACCGGTTCCCTGCGTGGGACATCGACTGGCTGCTGGACCAGACGCTCGCGCTGCTGGGCGCAGAGCGCCGTCCTTCCTAGCGAGCGAGCAGCGTCCCAGGGTGGGAAACCTGTGGGGATTCCCCCGCACCTGGCGCAAGTCTTGACGAGGCGGCGACCTCAGGTGCGGGTCTGAGAATCCGTAAAGTGATGTATGGCAAGATCTTGGGCTAGATTTAGGAGGCCCGACTTCGGTCTCAGCCTGATACAAGGTGTCGAAAATCTGGTGTGGTAGGTGTTGAAATCCCGTGGAGACATGGCATCGTTGTGCACCGGCACCAACATGTGGACGACTAGCCTGGTCGACCACGAGGCGGCGCTGGCCGGCGGATCCTTCGGGAAGCGCCGGTGCGAAATGCTCTCTGACTGATTTGTTCGCTCGCTCCTGACTGACCATCGGGAGCACGTCGAGATCCTGACCCGATCTCGATCCAGCAGACACCGTCGGGTCGTGGCTGTGTGGTGGAGACCAGTATCCCCCCTCCCTAACCGCCCTCTCCATTGCGTAGCCTGACCCGCATCCACGGGCCTCAGTTCTGACCGGCTGAGGCCCGTATTTTTTTGTCCTGCCCCAAGCTGCGTAGCCTCGTGGCCGGGCTGAGACTAGCGTTTGCAGGGCGACGCTCGGCGGCGTCCTTCGCGACAGACGATGACCAGACCAGGCTTCCGCAAGAGCCGTCCAGGAGGGGGCCGCGCCACCGCAGCCGAGACGGACGGCTTCCTCAGCAGCTCGCTCTTCTCGCAGGCGCAGATCCTGCACCTGATGAAGAACGAGTTCGCCCGGGCTCGTCGGCACGGCACGCCGCTCGGGGTCCTGTTGATGCAGGTGGACCGGCTGCCGCAGCTCGTCGACCTGCACGGCGTCGAGCTGCGCGCCGCCGTCAAGCAGGCCGTCGCCCGCGTCGTGCGCGAGAAGACGCGCGGCTCCGACCTGATCGGAACCACCAGCGATGACCGCTACCTGCTGGTCTTGCCGCACACCGACCTCCAGCAGACGCGGATCGTCGCCGAGCGGCTCCACCAGGTCTTCTCCGACGTCGACATCCGCGTCGACGGCCGCGAGCTGCACCTCTCGATCAGCGTCGGCATGACGGGTGTCGTCGGCGTAACGATGACGTCGACCTCGTCGAACACGCGGCGAATGGCACGCCGCGCCAGCGCCATGTCACGGCGGCTGCGGAAATAGTCCTGGGTCGAGAAGGTGCCGGCGGCG
>CAZTQF010000114.1:0-7247 GCA_964615255.1 uncultured candidatus Brocadiaceae bacterium
TCCGCTTGATCTCGGGAGACTCCTTCTTGTCGGACATGGTTCGGAGATTGTTGTGAGGGTCGGTTGTCCACGTCGCAGCGGCCCGGGTCGACGTGACCCGGCCTGCCGCGCGCGGCGCTCGGTCCGGCCGCTCCGGCCGGATTCGTGGGCAAGAAGGTTAGCGGCGGGCGTCCGGCCGTCAACGGGCCGGGCGGCCACGGCCAGGCTTATCTGCGGGCGGCGCGAGCGCGTCGCCCGACCCGTGGCAGCGCGTCCACCCGCCGCGCCGACAGCCGCGGCACCCCAGCGCCGATGACGGCTCCGCAGCGGCGGCTCGGGAGGCCGCCCGTGAGCACGCGATGACCTTCCTCGACCGCACCCTCCTTGCAGCCGCCGCGCTCGGCCTCACGGCCGCGCTGCCCGCGCAGAGCTCGCCCAACGACGCGCTCCGTGACCTGCTGGCGGGCAACCGTCGCTTCGTGTCCGGCAGCCGCGAGGAGACCGGAGCCGCTGCGGGGCGTCGCCGCTCGCTCGCGGAGGGGCAGGCGCCCGCCGCCGTCGTCGTGACCTGCGCGGACAGCGCGGCTGCGCCTGAGCGGATCTTCGACGCAGGCCTAGGCGACCTGGTGGTCGTGCGAACGGCGGGTCATGTCGTCGGACCTGAGTCGGTCGCCGCGATCGAGCACGCTGTCGAGCAGCTGCGCGCGCCGCTGGTGATGGTGCTCGCCCACGAGGGCTGCGGCGTGCTCCGGTCCTCGGCCCGCCGCGGCGATCGGACCCTGACGCCGGCGGTCGCGCGGCTGCTCGCAAGGATCGAGCCGGCGCGGCGGGCCGCCCGCGCGCAAGGCCTGCGCGGCGTCGCGGCCGACGCCCGGACCGAAGAGGAGCACGCCCAGGCGACCGCCCACGCGTGCCTGCACCGCAGCACCGCGCTCCGGACCGCGACCCGCCAGGGCCGCGCGCGCGTCGTCGCCGCGCGGCTGCTGCACAGCGGCGAGGTCGAGGTGCTGCCTCACCGGCCGCTGCCGACGCGCGAGGTGCCGGAGCAGCCGGTGCTGCGCGGCGCCGCCGAGCGCGCGCTGCCGCCGCACGTCGCGCTCCGCCTGCTCGACGCGGGCCACAAGCGGTTCCTCTCGGGCCGCCCCGCGAGGAGCGCGCGCGTGGGCCGCGCCGCCGACGCCGCCCGGCCACCGCTCGCCGTGGTCGTCACCGGGGCCGACTCGCGGCTCGCGCCCGAGCTGCTGTTCGACACCCAGCAAGGCGAGCTGTTCGTGGTGCGCGGCGCCGGCGACACCGCGCGCGACGAGGTGCTCGCCAGCGTTGAGTTCGCCGCCGCGGAGCTGGGCGCGCCGCTCGTGGTGTTCCTCGGCAGCGGCGATGGCGCCGGGCGATCCGAGGGCGCCACGCGCCCCGCAGCGCAGCCGTCGGTCCGCCGCGCCGCCGGAGCTGCGCGCGAGCACAGCGCGCTGCTCCGCGCGATCGAACGCGAGGGGCGCCTGACGCTGCTCGGCGGCGTCTACGACCTGGCGACCGGCGACCTGACCTGGGTCGACGCCGAGGACGCTCCCGAGCCGGTGCCCGCGATGACACCGGCCGCTCCGCACCTCGAGGTCGCGCCGCCGTCGGGCGAGACCGCGGCCCCGCCCCCGCCCCCGGAGTCGCGCGAGCACCCCGCCGAGGCCGCCCCCGCATCGCGGGGCGTCTACCTCGGCGCGCTCGCCGCGCTCGCGGCGTTGCTGGCCGCCGCGTGGTTCGCGGCGCGGCGACCTCGCGACGGATCGTCCTACTCGACGTAGGCCTCGAGCGGCGCGAGGCGAGCCGGGTCGTCGTTGTGATCGAAGTAATAGCGGCGGAACTTGGCCAGGTCCGCCCTGACGTCTTCCTTGGACTTGCTGGCGAGCGCTGCGAGGTAGTCGTCGAGGTAGCGCTCGAAGTCGACGCACTGGATGTTCGGATCCCGCCTGCGGAGCTCGGCCATCAGCTCGCGGTCCCACGTGACCAGCTGGACCGGCAGGTTCACAGGCAAGAAGACGCACTGCCGCCACGGGTCCTGCCGCTCGAACGACGGCTCGAGGTGGAAGTGCACGCCGCGCTGCTCGAGGTAGCGCGGGTCCGAGGGCTTGCCGTGACCGGCCTTGCCCCGCTTGCGATAGGGCAGCCGCGCGATGTGCGCGTCGGTCAGGCCGGCGGCGACCTCGACCGCGACCGGCACCTCGGCGCGGTAGGCGAGGTTTGCGTGGCCGCCCGCGATCGCGATCCGGACGTCGAGCCCGGCGAACAGCGGCTGCAGGTACTCGCCGCACATCCGGAACGCGTCCGCCCACGTCAGCTCCGTGCCAGGGAAGGCGGCCAGCGAGATCCTGCGGTTGTCGCTCACCGCGTTGCGGGGGTCGTCGAGTCCTGCGGGCTCGGCGCGCAGGCTGAGCCCGACGACCAGCAGCGCCGCTGTCAGCGGCTGCAGCCAGGCCGCGCGCCAACGCTGGCACGCGAGGTCCCAGGAGAACAGCAGCAGCGGCAGCACCGGGAGCAGGAACCGGCCGAACATGAAGTCACCGCCCACCCAGATCACGAACGCCACGTAGGGCGCGACGAACGCGAGCAGGACCCACCAGGGACGCCGCCCGAGGGTCGACGAGATCCCGGCGAGCAGGTCGGGCGGGCGCAGCGCGAACCAGGCGACCGGGACCAGCGCCGGCAGCAGCGCCCAGTAGCACCAGAAGAAGTCCCCGACGTAGCGCAGCCCGAACTCGAAGAACGGATCGCTCGCCGACTTGGCCACCGCGGTGTTGGGGACCCAGGCGCCGTAGTAGGCGCGGCGCCAGATCAGGTAGGGCGCGAAGACCAGCGCGAACGGCAGCACGTAGCCGCCGAGGAGCCGCCACGACCGCCGCTGCCACGCGTCGAAGAGCAAGAACGCGCCCGCTGCCGCCACGAACAGCGCGCCGTCCGGGCGGGTCGTCGCGCAGAGAACGCCGAGGAAGCCGGTCAGCCACGCCTGCCGCACGCAGCGCGGCGCCATCACCTGGCGCGCCATCGCCGTGGCGAGCAGCACGAACAGCGCGGTCTCGAGCCCCGCAGGCGACAGCGACGCCGCGTGGTGAACGGCCGCGTAAGCGCACGCGGCGACCGGCGCGAGCGCCCGGCCGCCGCTCGCGCGCCAGGCCATTCCGCAGAGCAACAGCACGACGCCCGCGTGACACGCGACGCCCCAGAAGATGGACCAGGACGCCATCGCCTCCCGCCCGAACCCGAGCGACGCGCCGAGCGCCATCCACATGGTCCAGCTGAAGTTCGTGTAGCCCTCGACCGGCGCCTCGGCGGCGTCGAGGTTGAACACGAGGCCGTGACCGTCGACGAAGTGCTGCGCGTAGCGAAACGTGATGAACGCGTCGTCGCAGGTCCACGCGAGCGCGCCGGCGTGCCACGCCGACGCGACGACGGCGACGAGCGCGAGGGTCCAGAACACGAGCGGGCGCGGCATCTGCTGGACGGGGAGGGTAGCCGCAGGCCGACCGGGCGCAAACTGGTGGAAGTCCCCACCTGGATTCTCCTCATGCACGCGAAGCTGCGCCGCGGCCGATAGGCCCGGCCATGAAGCCGCTTCGCCTGCTCGTCGAGACCAGCCTCCGGACCAAGATCGCCCTGGTGTTCGCGGTGCCCGTCGCAGCGCTCTGCTGCATCGAGGGCAGCCTCGTGCTCGACAACCTCGCGGACCGCTCCCGCGCTGCGGCCTTCTCCGCGCTGGTCGAGGTCGGCGTAGACGCCGGCGAGCTGGTGCACCAGGCGCAGCGCGAGCGCGGCGCGACGGCGATGTTCCTAGCCCAGGACGACGACCGGTTCGCCGACATGCTGGCGCAGCAGCGCGCCGCGACCGACCTCGCGCTCGCCGCGCTCGCCGAGCGCGCAGCGACCGCCGCACTCTCGGAGAGCGCCGGAGCGAGGCTCGGAGCGGCGCTCGCGCACCTCGACCAGCTGGCTGCGGTGCGAAGCACCGTCGACAGCCGCGGCCCGGACGCCGACGCCGCGATCGAGTACTTCTCCCGAGGAAACCGCCTGCTGTTCGACACCGTCGCGACGCTCCGCGTCGCCGTCACCGACGGCGCGCTCGCCCGCCAGTCCGCCGCCTACCTCGCCCTGCTGCAGGGCAAGGAGCACGAGGGCCTCAAGCGGGCCGGGCTCGCGCGCGTCTTCACGGCGGATCGGGTCACCGGCACAGAGCTCGCCGACCTCGTGCGGCTGGCAGCGGCCGGCGAGACCCGGTTCTCGCAGTTCGTCGCGCTCGCGGCTGACGAGCTCGCGGCGCGCGCGCGCGAGCTCGAGGCCGGGCCGGCCTTCGGCGCCGTCGACGCGATGCAGCGCCCGGTCCTGGGAGGCGTCGCGCGCGAGGGCTTCGGCGTGCCCCCTGCGCGCTGGTTCGAGACCGCGACGGCCAAGATCGACCAGCTGCAGGAGCTGGCGGCCACCCAGGCAGCCAGCCTCCGGACCATCGCCGAAGCTCGCCGGGCCGACGCGGGCGCGCGCGTGCTCGGCCACGTGCTGGCGCTGCTCTGCTCTGTCGGCGCGTCGACGATCTTGCTGGTCGTCGTGCAGCGGCGGATCAAGCGCTCGATCCAGTCGCTCGAGCGCGGCATCCAGCAGCTCGCCGAGCGCGACCTGACCACGCAGCTCGAGGCGGACTCCCACGACGAGCTGGGCGCGCTGGCGAGCTCGCTGAACGCCGCCACGCGGCAGGTCGGCATCGTGCTCGAGCAGGCCAGAGAAGCGGTCGTCGCGCTGCGCAACAGCGGCCAGGACATCACCGCGTCGGCCACCAACACCGCCAACGGCGCCTCGGCCCAGAGCCACGCGCTGCAGCGGGTCGCCGAGTCGATGGAGGCCCTCGTGGAGCGCACGCGTGAGACCGCCGACAGCGCCGCGACCAGCGACGAGATCGCCCACCTCGCCAACGAGGCGACGCAGGACGTCTCGAGCGCCGCCGGCGAGCTGGTCGACTCCATGACCAAGCTGCAGCGCGCGACCGAGGAGCAGCGGCAGGTCATCGACACGATCCAGAGCATCGCGTTCCAGACCAACCTGCTGGCGCTCAACGCGGCGGTCGAGGCGGCGCGGGCCGGCGAGGCGGGCAAGGGCTTCGCCGTCGTCGCCGAGGAGGTGCGTGAGCTCGCCAAGCGCAGCAGCGAGGCCGCCGAAGAGACCAGCGCCCGCATCGTCGAGTCGTCGAACTGCGCGCAGCGCGGGTTCGAGACCAGCGACCGCATGCGCGCCTCGCTCGCCTCGATCACCGAGCACACCACGCGCGTCCGCGAGAGCATGTCCAACATCGGCTCCGCGTGCGAGGCGCAGCGCGACGGCTCGGTCACCATCGAGCAGCACCTGCAGGAGGTCCAGCAGCAGACCGAGTCGTCGGCGGCGATGTCGCAGCAGCTGTCGGCGACGATCGGCGCGATGTCCGAAGAGCTCGACCAGCTCAGCTCGCAGATCGAGCAGTTCCGGACCGCCTGACGGCTCAGAGCCGCCCGACGAAGCCCGCCGCCGCGGGCGCCCCGTCGGGCTCGAGCCGCGACGGGTCGCTGGCCCACATCCCGGCGAGCGCGCAGACGACGCGCTCGTCTGGCCACCACTTGACGTCGTCGTCCGAGCGGTCACGGGGGTCGTCTCGGAAGCACGCGAGCGCGTGCTCCTCGGGCGAGACCTCTCCGTGCCACAGGTAGTGGCCGTGCTCTTCGGCGAACGCGTAGGCGCGCACCCAGCGGCCGCGTTCGCCGCGCGCCCAGCCGAACACGTCTCGCTCCGCGTCGGCCATGAACCAGAACGCCTCGCCGAACTCGCTCGACAGCGCGGCGACCAGGGCCTCGGCCTCGGCCGGGTCGGCGGTCCGCGTCGCGACGTCCCGGCCGACGGCGAAGACCCAGCCGCCGACCGACGGCGTGACGAAGACGCCCTGCTCACGGACCTCGGCGAGTCCGGCGCGCCAGCTCGCGGGCAGCACCGTCCGCAGCCGCAGGGCCCGCACGACGTCCTCGGGGTCGCCCGCGCGCACCGCGAACCACGTCCGCCCGGCGCCGAACGGGCGCGGCCGGTCGGGCGCTGCGTCGGGGCGGGCGGCACGCGCCTGCGCCGTTCGGCCTCAGGAGGTCTCCGGGACCTGCGCGCGCCGGATCCGGACCAGCCGCTCCCAGCCGCGCAGCCCGAACAGGATCAGCCCCGCGAGCAGCGACAGCGCGACGATCAGGCCCGGGTGCATTCCTGCACGCTACGGGCGGCGAGTCAGCGGGACAACGCGATCCACTCGCGCTCTGTCAGGACGGCGTCGAGGCGCCGGTCGAACGTCTCGGTCGGCACCGCCGGCAGCACCTGGACCTCGAACGCGATCCCGACCACGAGCACGTCGCCCGCGGCGTCGAGCCGGGCGAGCGCGCGGTCGTAGTAGCCCTTGCCCTGCCCCAGGCGCCCGCCGCGCCGATCGCAGCCAACCAGCGGCGCGAGCACGACGTCGGGCCGGACCTCCTCGGCGTCGCCGGGCGGCCCGAGGGTTCCGAACCCCGCAGACCCGAGGTCCTCGTCGCGCCGCCATCGGCGAAAGCTCATCTCCTGGCCGTCGATCGAGGGCAGCGCCAGCGTCGCGCCGTGCCGCGCCTCCAGCGCGCGCGCCAGGACGCGCACGTCCAGCTCGGCCCTGACGGGCCAATACGCGGCGACCACCGCGCCGCGGCTGCGCTCGGCCAGCGATTCGGCGCCGCGCGCGGCGACCTCACGGGCCGCGTCCGCACGCGCCGCGGGCGTCAGCGCAGCGCGGCGACGCCGCAGGGTGACGCGCAGCGCAGCCTTCTCGACGCGCGGCGCCGCTTGGATCTCCTCCCGGAGACGCGCCAGGGGTGCCACGCCCCACTTGGCGCGCTCGGTGTCCGTCGTCGCGGGGTCGACGGGCCACGGCACGACGCAGCCGTCCTCGGTCACCGCCTGGGTGCCGAACTTCTGCGGGCGTCCTGCCAGGACGCGGCTCCGGTCGTACGCCGTGGCGGCCACGCGCCCGAGCCGCGGCTCGGCGCGCATCCACCGGACCGCTTGATCGTGCGCGCGGACGACGTCCTCGGGCTCCGCGCTCGACGCGAGGCGCAGGAGCTCGTCGAAGTCGGGCCGGGGCGCGCTCATCGCAGCAGCGGCTCCACGACCGCGAACAGCCGCCGGGCGACCTCGACCCGCGGGATCTCGTCGGTCAGCTCCACGACCGGCACCATGCTGACGGAAGCCAGCATCCGCGGCAGGAA
>CAZTQF010000115.1:0-7231 GCA_964615255.1 uncultured candidatus Brocadiaceae bacterium
GTAGTCGTGGGCGCGCAGCGCGGCTGCGCCAGCCGCGATCCTCCCCATCTCCGTGACCACGTGCCGCGCCCTTTGGTAGAGCACCGGGTCCATCTCCCCGGCGACCGCCTCGAGGTCTGCCGGCTGATAGGAGGCGAGGTGCTGCTCGACGCGGACGCGTTCGCAGAGGAACGCGCGCGCGGCCGCGCACTGCTCGACGCGCTCGTTGAAGCCGCTGGCGGCGAGCGCGCGCGGCTTGCGGGTGTCCATCACGAGGACCTCGCAGGCCGCCGGGTCGAACGGCACGTGCTCCCAGCGCGGCCCCTGACAGCGCATCCACAGCGCCTTGCCGGGCTGCCCGAGCGCCGACGCGTAGGGATCCATGATGCCGCAGCGCACGCCGACGAAGTCGTTCTCGGCGCGGTGCGCGATCCGTGCGAGCTCTTCTCGCGCGATCCCGGCCTCGAGCAGCGCGTCGAGGGCGACCCCCGTCACGACCTCGAGCGCCGCCGAGGAAGACAAACCCGAGGCCATCGCGACGTCGCCGGCGAACACCGCGTCGAAGCCGATCTTCGCGCCGGACGCGGCGGCGACGCCCCGCCACACGCCCAGGGCGTAGTTCGCCCATCCCCAGCGCAGCTCGGCGCGCGCCCCGACGTCGGCGAGCCCGACTTCGACGGCCGGCTGCTGGTCGACGCTGTGCAGCCGGATCCGGCCGTCGTCGCGCAGCCGGACGCCAGCGCAGATCCCCCGGTCGATCGCCATGGGCATCACGTCCCCGCCGCTGTAGTCGAGGTGGGCGCCGACGAGGTTGATACGGCCCGGCGCGAAGAAGTAGCGCATCGGCCCCCCGCCGAGCTCGGCGCGCGTGCGGGACTCGATCGCGTCGAGCAGCCGGGCGCGCGGGTCGAAGGTCACGAGCGCATCGAACTCTGCGCCGCGCCCCGGCGCAAGCCGCGAGCCTCGGCCCGCCCGGGAGCGTATGGTGACAGGCCCGAGGAAGCGCGCGCGCGTCACCGCGTGACCGCGCGCCTCCACCCGACTAGCTGCCTCCGATGCCTGCGCTCCGCCCCATGTCGTCCCTGCTCGTCGCCCTGGCGACCGCGCTGCCGCTGGCAGCCCAAGAGCCCGCCGCCGGGCTCGACCGGTCGGGCCCGCAGTTCGTGACCGTTCGCTACCCGCGCGACAAGGACAAGGCGATCGCCGTGGTCGGAGACAAGACGATCACGCTCGGCGAGCTGATCCGCCACATCGACGCGCGGCACTACCCGGGCTTCGAGGCCCTCGTCCGCGAACAGCCGAGCTTCCAGCGCTACCTGCAGTCCGACCTGATGGCCCCCTGGGTCCGCCAGTACGCCGACCTCGAGGCCCTCCGACAGGGCCTCGGCGACACCTACGTCGACCCGGTCGAGCTGGAGAAGGCGCAGAGCGCCTCGCTCAAGGCGAGCTTCGAGGACTACCTCGGCAAGGTCGTCGAACACCGCCGACAGACCGGGCGCACCGGCGAGCTGTCGCAGCGGCACGTCAACCGGCTCCTCGCGGACTTCCAGCTCAAGCGCGGCCTGAGCGCCGAACTGCAGGGCATGCTCGACCTGCTCGAACAGGACGACTACACCCGCAAGCAGCTGCGCGACTTCTTCAACGACAACGCGCGCTACTTCGGCGGCCAGGTGACCGTCCAGCACATCCTCGTACAGCACCGCGACGGCGGCACGGGCCTGCTGCTCCAAGACGAGGGCCGCGCCCGCGCGAACGCGAAGGTCGCCGAGATCAAGGCCCGCCTGCGGCCCGACGGCTCCAACTTCAATGAGCTGGTGCGGCTGTTCTCCGACGACAACCGCACGCGGGCGACGGACGGCAAGCTGGAGGGCATCCACCGCTTCGACGACCGGCTGCCGGCTGCGCTCTGCCGGGTCGCGTGGGCGCTGCGCGACGGCCAGGTCACCGGCGACGTGGTCGAGACCCAGTACGGGTGGCACTTCGTCCGACGCCTAGAGTTCGCGCAGCAGATCTTCATCCTGTTCACCGACGACGCGATCCCGTCGATCCGGCAGGTGATGCGCCGCGCCATGCAGGAGCAGCGCCTGTTCGAAGCGCGCGCCGCGGCCAAGATCCAGCTGCTGCTGTGATCGTCCGCCTCAAGCGGCGGGACCCGACCAGCTCCACCAGACCAGCAGCCAGAACGGGTTGAGCACCGTCCACAGGGCCGCGTAGCGACGGAACGGCTGCTTGGCGGTCTTGTGCCTGAACCAGGCCATCGCCAGCCACGCGGCCGGCCAGCCGCCCGCGAACAGCATCCAGAGCAGCGTACGCTCGCGCACGCGCCCGCCCTGCCTCTTGCTGCGCCACTTGTCCCACCCGTAGACGATCAGCGTCACGAGGTTCCAGAGCAGCACCAGGCCCCAGGCGAGTTGCACCATGGCGGCATCTTAGCCAGCGGATAGGCTCGCGGCGTCATGTCGGTGACACCCCACGACATCGAGGCCGCGCACGAGGTGATCCGGCCCCACGTGCAGCGGACGCCGACGATCCCCGCGCCGCGCCTGGGCGAACCGCAGAACGCGCGGGTCTGGCTCAAGCTGGAGACGCTGCAGTACACCGGCTCCTTCAAGGACCGCGGCAGCTGCAACAAGCTCGAGCAGGTCGTCGCCGCGAGCGCGCACCACAACGGCGTGATCGCCGCGTCTGCGGGCAACCACGCGCAGGGCGTCGCGCACCACGCCCACCGGCTCGGCGTGGCGGCGACGATCGTCATGCCCGTGAACACGCCGTTCTCGAAGGTCGAGCGCACCGAGGCGCACGGCGCCCGCGTCATCCTGGACGGCGACTCCGTGGCCGAGTGCAACGACATCGCGCGCGAGCTCGCGCGCTCGCAGGGCATGGTGTTCGTGCACCCGTTCGACGACCCGGCCATCATCGCCGGGCAAGGGACCACGGCGGTCGAGATGCTCGAGGACGTGCCCGGACTGGACACGCTGGTCGTGCCGATCGGCGGCGGCGGCCTCGCCGCGGGGATGGCGGTCTGGGCCAAGCACGTCGCCCCCTCGCTCCGCGTCTTCGGCGTGCAGACCGAAGGCTGCCCGTCGATGCACGCAGCGCTCGCAGGGCTCACGCCGCCGCCGCTGGACACGCACACGCTGGCCGACGGGATCGCGGTCAAGACGCCCGGCGCGCTGCCGCTGGAGCTCCTGCGAGGTCGCCTCGAGGAGGTCCTGCTGGTCGGTGAGCAGGACGTGGAGGAGGCCGTGCAGCAGCTCGTCGGCCACCAGAAGGTCGTCGCCGAGGGCGCGGGCGCTGCAGGCTACGCCGCGCTGCTCCGGCACCCGCACCGCTTCGAGGGCCGCAACGTCGGCGTCGTGGTCTGCGGCGGCAACATCGACCGGCGCATGCTCTCCACGGTGCTGCTCCGAGGGCTCAAGCGGGACGGCAAGATCGCCAAGCTCCGCGTACGGATCCACGACGTCCCCGGCGTGCTGTCCCGCGTCACGCAGCTGATCGGCGCGGCGGGCGCAGACGTCGTCGACGTCGAGCACCAGCGGCTGTTCAACCACCTCGCGCCGCGCGAGGCCGAGCTGCACGTCGTGATGGAGACCAAGGGGGAGCCCCACGTCCAGCAGCTGCTCGCGCAGCTCGCGGACGCGGGTTTCCAGGCGGAGCCGATGTGAGCCGCGCGCGCGGCGACAGCGCGTGGCGCGCCGCAGACCTCCACCAGCGCGGCCTCTCGAAGGAGGTCCGCAAGCAGCGCGGCGTCTGGTTCACGCCGCCCGCGCTCGCCAGGCCGACCGCCGCGCGCGCGCTCGCGCCGCTGGACGACGGCCGGCCGCTTCGAATCTGTGACCCTGCCGTGGGCGGGGGCTCGTTCCTGCTCGCGGCGCGCGACGCGCTCTCGCGTTCGACGGCCTCGCTCGCCGGCGTCGACGTCGACCCCGACGCCCTGCGCATCGCGCGGCAGGCCCTGCCCGACGCGCAGCTGGTGGAGGGCGACGGCCTGACGGCGCTGCAGGACGAGAGCTTCGACGCCGTGCTGACCAACCCGCCGTGGGAGACGCTGCAGGACGGCCCCGACGCCGCCGCGCGGGTCGCCGCGCTGCGGCCGCGGTTCGCGCTGCAGGGGCGCGGCAAGCTGTTCACCTACCGCCTGTTCCTCGAGCGCGCCTACCAGCTGCTGAAGCCCGGCGGGCGACTCGGCGCCGTCGTCCCGGCGAGCCTGTGGTTCGATCGAGACGCCGAGCCGCTGCGCGAGCTGCTGCTCGACCGCTGCTCGTGGGAGTGGCTGTTCGGCTTCGAGAACCGCGAGGGGATCTTCGACATCGACAGCCGCTACCGCTTCGGCGTCGTCATCGCGACCAAGGGGGGCGCGACGTCGCGCGTCCAGGTGGCCTTCGGCTGCACCGGGCTCGCGGCGTGGGCAGGCGCGCGCCCCGCGCACACCCGCTACGACCGCGCCGAGCTGCAGCACCTCAGCCCGCACGCCGGGACGTTCGTCGAGGTCGAGTGTCGGCGTGACCTCGAGGTGCTCACCCGCATGCACGACCACGGCACGCCGCTGCTCGAGGCGTTCACGTGGCGACAGGGCGACTACAACATGACGTCGGACCGCGACCACTTCGTGCAGCGGGAAGACGCCGAAGCGCGCGGCTACGCGCCCGCTGACGACGGGGTGTGGCGGTCGCGAAACGGCCCGGACCTGCTCGCCCTGCGCCAGGGCGCGATGATCTACGACCTCGACGCGAACGCGGGCGCCCACGAAGCCGGCGTCGGGCACCGAACCCGGTGGCGACGCCCGACGTCGGCCGCCGAGCTGCGCCCGCTCTACCTCGTCGACGCCGCGCGGTGGCAGCAGGGCGCCGCTGGCCGCGCCCCCGCACGCGTCGCGCTGCGCGCGCTCTCGAACGCCACCAACGAGCGCACGGCGATCGCCTGCCTGCTCCCGGACGTGCCGTGCGGCAACTCGCTCGGCGTGCTCACGCCTGCGCGCGAGGCCGCCGACGATCGGCCGCTCCGGGCGCTCGCGACCTTGGCCGCCACGCTCGGTTCGCTGCCGTTCGACTGGACGCTCCGCATGCGGCTCGGCGGCACCAACCTCAACCGGTTCGTGCTCGCCGACTGCGTGCTGCCGGACGCCACCGCCGACGCGCGCCGCGAGCTCGCGCGGTGCGCGTTGCGGCTGTGCGCGACGACCCGCTGGGCCGCGCCGCTCTGGGAGCAGGCCAGGCGAGAGGGCTGGGCCTCGGCGCCGGATCCGGCGACCGAACCCGCGGAGCGGCGCGCACTGCAGACCCGCATCGACGTGCTGGTCGGCCGCGCGTTCGGATTGCGCGAAGACGACGTCGCGTGGATCACGCGCGGCCCGCCGTTCGCCAAGGGGTTCTGGCGGGTCGAGCGCGACCTGCCTGAACCGGAGCGGCGACCCGCACGATGGCGCCGCGCGGCCGCAGCCGATCCCTCCTACTGATAGGTGAACGTCCCGGTCGTCTGGCAGCCCGTCGGGCTCGTGATCACGATCGGGGTCGGTCCGGGTGCGCCGCCCGGAGTCACCGCGACGATCGAGGTCATCGACTGCGCGAGCGGACTCAACACGGCGCCGCCGAGCGTCACCGTGCAGTCGATCAGGTTCTGGCCGACGATGATCAGGTTGGAGCCTCCTGCAGCAGGACCCGACGCGAACGGGATGTTGGTGATGGTCGGCGTGCCGTTGAACAGCGCCGTGTCGACGAGGCCGCCGGGGTTGCCGACGGTGAGGGTCGCGTCGCAGCCGATGCCCGGCGGCATGGTGAAAGAGAGCGCGCTCGGCGAGATGAAGGTCACCGGCACGGGCGCGCCGTTCACGGCAGCGCCGCTGCCCTGGAAGAAGTCGACGCCGGACACGGTCACGGCCTGACCGGCGGCCGGGGCGAAGGGCGCCACGCCGGTGATCTCCGGCGCCGGCAGCGGCTTGAGCCGCAGGAACACCGCGTTGGTCGCGGCGAACGTGCCCTGCGCGTCGACCACCATCGCTCCCTGCAGCGCCGCGTCGAGGAGGACCGGCAGTCCCGGCACGTTGAGCACGAACGGCGCCGGACCAGCGAACACAGGCGCGCCGAGCCCGAACGAGTCGGCGATCAGCGCGGTGGGAGCACCCGGCAGGATCGGGTCCGGCGCGAAGCACAGCGCGTTGTTCGCGCCGCTGATCGGCAGACCCGTCGCGGCAGCCGGGACGCCGCTGTGCGCCCACAGCGCGAACAGGCCGACGGGCAGCGCGGCAGGCGCAACGACGGGCGCGTCCAGCGTGAGCGCGAAGGGCTGCGCGAACCCCACCTCGACCACGCGGTCGACGCCCGCGCTGCCGTTGACCTTGAGCGCTTGCAGCGCGCCTCCCTGGCCGTCAGGCACAGCGCCCGCGCCGCAGGCGCCGAACATGTCCAGCACGGTGATCTCCGGCTGGGGCCACACGCCCACGCGGCCGTACGCGTCGGTCACCGACACGTCGAGGACCGCGGTGCCCGAACGCAGCGCCCCGCGCATGGTGAACTCGTAGGTGCCGTTGGGCAGCGCGGTGACCGGACTGAACACGACGTCCTCGACCGTGCTGCGGAGCGCGAGGCCCACGTCGAGGGGCAGGCTGTTGCCGAGCGGGTTGTTCTGCGCGTCGCGGAGCTCCACGGTGATCACGGTCTCGTCGAGCCCGTTCGCGCGGATGACCGTCTGCGTCGCCGTCGCCGACGAGGTGTAGTGGTCCGGCCGACCGACCTGGTTCTGCTTCCAGGTGTTGAACATCGTCTGCAGCTGCAGGACCGGATCGGGCGCGCTCGCCGGCTGGTTGGCCACGTTGAGGTCGAGCCAGTAGTCCCCGGCGCCGCAGCCGCCGCCGCCCGTGCACGGCGAGTCGACGTCCGACGGCCGGCTGACGATCATCAGCGCGATGTGGGACGACTTGGTGAAGCTCGGCGGCGGCGCGCCGCAGGCCGTCGGCGCCGACGGCGCGCACGAGCAGCGACCGTCGCCGCCCATGGCGCGCGCCGCCTCCATGGCCGCCATCAGCTTGTCCGGCAGCGGGCCCGGCGTGGTGACGAGCGCCTGTTCGGCCGCCGTCACGACCGGCTGACCCGTGAGCACGTTGCCCTGGATCGCGTAGCGGTAGTCGCCGCTCTGTCCGACGACGCCGCCCGCCCACGCGCCCGCGCCCGAGCCGGTGAACGTCACCTCCCCGCCGGTCAGGCTCACGATGCCGTACTGACGGAGGTTGTGGCTGTTGTCGGCCTGCGCGAGCCCC
>CAZTQF010000116.1:0-7229 GCA_964615255.1 uncultured candidatus Brocadiaceae bacterium
GTGCTCGGTGGACCCGCTGATCGCAGCGACGTAGCCGTAGGCTACGCCGAGGACGAGGCCGATCAGGATCCACCAGTGCATCGCGAGCTTCGGCATTCCCTCACGGTAGCTGCTCGCCGCGCGCCATTGCCAGCGCGTCTTGCCCGGCGCAGACCGGGGCTCTAGCGCGCGCGCCTCGACACCGAGGACGTGGATCGCGCGCGGCGACCGGCGTACGTTGCAGACCGCCGCCAGCTGGCAAGCGTCGCCTCTCCAGGCGCCGCGGCGGTGTTCGCTCGACCATGGACGTCGCCCTCGCCCTCTTCCGCTACTTCGCCCACGGCGGCATGCAGCGTGACGCGGTGGCCGCGGCGCGCGCCCTCGCGCGACGGGATCACTCGGTCCGGATCTACTGCCACACGCTCGAAGGCGAAGCGCCGAGCGACGTGCAACTCGAGGTGCTGCCGGCAGGTGGGCGGTCCAACCACGCACGCGCGCGCTCCTTCGCCGCCGCGCTGCGTGCGCAGCTGGCCGACTCGCCCGCCGACGTCGTCGTCGGCTTCGACAAGATGCCGGGCCTGGACCTCTACTTCGCCGCCGACCCCTGCTTCGTCGCGCGCACTTCGTCGCGGCCGCTCCCCTACCGGTGGACCCCGCGCTATCGCACCTTCGCTGCGCTCGAAGCCGAGGTGTTCGCCGGCGACGACACCCGCGTCATGCTGCTAGACGATCGCCAGCGCGATGACTACCAGCGAATCTACGGCACGCCGGACGCGCGCTTCGTCACGCTACCGCCGGGGATCGCGCAGGACAGGCGACGCGGGCCGGACGCGGCCGCGCAGCGGCGCCGCGGCCGCGAGGCCCTGGGCGTGCCCGAGGACGCGTGCGTACTGCTGACGCTCGCGGCCAACTTCGAGTTGAAGGGCCTGGATCGCGCCATGATCGGCCTCGCTTCGCTGGACACAGCGACCCGCAGCAAGGCGCTGCTGGTCGCGGTCGGGGAGGGGCCGGCGCGCGCGTGGCGGCGCAGAGCGGCCCGGCTCGGGCTGAGCGGTCGCTGCCTGCTGCTGGCAGGCCGAGACGACGTCCCGGACCTGCTCCAGGCCGCGGATCTCCTGGTGCACCCCGCGCGCCGTGACACGACGGCGACCGTGCTGCTCGAGGCCGTCGCCGCGGGCCTGCCGGTGCTTTGCACCGACGCGTGCGGCTACGCTCCGCACGTCCGGGCTGCCGGCGCAGGTGTCGTGCTCCCTGAGCCGTTTGGTCAGCCTGCGTTCGACGAGGCGCTCGGCGCGCTCATCACCGCAGACCGCGCGCCGCTGCGCGACGCCGCGCTGCGCTACGCCGCGTCCGTCGACCTCCACGGCATGCACGAGCGCATCGCCGAAGAGGTCGAGCGCCGCTACGCGTCCGGCGCTGCCACGTAGAGGCCGATCCGCAGCGGGCACCACGCGACGTCGCAGCCCAGCTGCTCGAGCCACGCCGCCGCCGCGTCCGCGCACGTGTAGGGCCACCAGTAGCGCGTAGCCGACGGCACGAACTGGAGGCCGGTGTCGCGGTTGGTGACGGCCTCCTCGCTCCCGACGACGAACGCGCGCTCGAGCTGCCGGCGCAGCGCCGCGACGCGGGACCGGTCGACGACGATCGGCGTGAGGCTCGCCCACGACACCTGCCGCGCGAGCCCCTCTCCGTCGATCGCCTCGAACGCGCGCCGCCCGAGCGCGCCAGGCGTAGGCCACAGCACCGCGGCCGAGGCGCCGGAGCAGCCGTCGTCCGACATCGCGTAGAACCCCCAGTCGCCGAAGCCGAACTCCACGAAGCGCTCGGCCGCTGCGGCGCTCGTCGGCGGCAGCACGATCCCCGTGTGCAGCGCCTCCTCGATCACGTAGACGACAGCAGGGTCACGGACGACTGCGGGCGGCGTCACCAAGGAGGTGCACGAAGCGGACCACGCGACCACGCTCACGAGCGCGGCGTTGCAGCGGATCGCGACGCGCATGCCGGCCACGCTAGGAGACGACCACGTCCTTCCAGAACGCGATCCGCCCCTTGATCTGCGCCGCCTCGGCCTTGGGGTCCGCGTAGTACCAGGCCGCGTCCGCGCTGACCTCGCCGTCGACGACGACGTGGTGGTAGCTGGCTTCGCCCTTCCAGCCGCAGAACGAGGTCGTCGCGCTCTCCTGCAGACACTCGCCCCGCACCGCCTCCCGCGGGAAGTAGTGATTCCCCTCGACGACCACGGTCGCGTCGCTCTCGGCGACCACGACCCCTCTGCACACCGCTCGGATCATGGCGCGCCATAGGCCGAGATCGGGGCCGCACAAGCGCGCGTTGCTGGCGCCTCGCCTCAGCCGCGGCGCACGCCCGGGACGACGGCGCCACGGATGAGCGCGCGCAGCCGCTCCGGGTCGGTCGCGTCGGTCTTGCAGACGAAGCCGCTCTTGTGCGCGAAGCGCACGTCGGGCTCGGCCTCGACGCGCGAGAAGTCGAGCCTAGGGTCGTCCTCGTAGCGCGCGATCCCGTAGCCGTCGCCGCGGCGGTCGGGATAGACGGTGGCGCCGACGACGTCCTCGAGCCCCTCGGCGCGGACGTATCGCGCGGCGTTCCCCGACGGGTCCTCCAGCGCGCCGGGCGCGCGCGGCACGAACACCGCCTCGATCACCTCGCCGTGGGCCTCGACCTGCCAGCGCTGCGCGACGGCGCGCACGCGCTCGATCCCCGCGCGCACATCGCCGAGGTAGCCGAGCAGGTCCTCGCCGACCAGCCGCATGTAGTCGTAGACAACCTCTCCCGGCCGGTGCACCGAGCCCGCGGCGAAGCGACGCAGCAGCGTCCCGTCGATCGGCGAGTGCAGCTGCGAGACCGCGCGTCGCGGCACCCCCAGCCACTCGGCGGTCCGCTTCGGACCGCGCGAGTCGAACCACTCGGCGGGCTCGAGCCAGTCGCAGAACCGGCGCGCGTCGTCGTAGATCCCGAGCGCGTCGAGCACCAGGCTGAGCGCGCAGGTCGGAGGGTGCTCCCGCGGAAAGTGGTGGTGGTCGAAGTTGCTCGAGGCCGCGTCGTGCGCCCCGCCGACGTCGACGACGGCGACCTGCGGGTCCGAGAGGTCGTCCGCGGTCGGCTCCCGCCGCTCGATCGGGCAGCCGTTGCGCGCCACCAGCACGCAGCAGGCGAGCAGGTCGTCCTTGTGAGCGCCGCCGGGGTGGGTGACGACGAGTCGGAGTTCGGACATCGCATGGAAGGTAGCCACATACCCGGCACGCCGTAAGAGAAGACCGAATCGTCATAGAATCGCGTCGCAGGATGCTCGAACCTGCGCGGTGGCTCGCTGGAGCCCTTCGTCACCGCAAGTCGACACCATGCGCACCATCCTCTCCATCGCCGCCTTCGCGACGGCGGCCCTCTGCCAGTCCCCCCTGACCACCACCTTCGCCTCCAACAACGGCCAGTCGGGCAACATGTTCGACGTCGGCGCGACCAGCGCTGCGGGCGTCACCATCAAGAACTTCGAGGTCAACCTCGACGCCGGCACCTGGGACCTGGAGGTCTACGTGTCGAACACCGGCGGCACGCACATCGGCAACGAGCAGAACTCGGCCGCGTGGAACCTCGTCGGCACGGCGGCGGGCATCGTCAGCGCGGGCGTCAACGTGCCGACGCTGCTCCCGATCTGCGTCGAGGAGTTCATCCCCGCGGGCTCGACGCAGGGCTTCTACGTGACCGTGACCAACGGCACGGCGATCAACTACACGACCGGCACCGGCTTCCTGCAGGGTGACCTCTACGCGTCGAACGCGGACATCGAGTTCTTCGCCGGCACCGGCAACGTCTACCCGTTCGGCGCCATCTTCGGCCCGCCGTCGGCCTCCCGGATCTGGAACGGCAACATCTTCTACGACCTCGGCGACACCACCGGCGCGGGCTGCACCTTCGCGAGCGTCGCGCCCTACGGCCTCGGCTGCGGCGGCAACCCGCCTGGCGAGGCCCAGTACGAGCTGCACTCGGCGTTCGACCTGAGCAACACCAGCCACACCTACCTCTGGACCGGCGCCGGCTACGTGATCACCGCGGGCGCCCAGCCGTTCGTGGCGCCGACCAACGCCGCGACCGGCTTCGGGGACGACCAGGTCCAAGCCGTGACGCTCGGCTTCACGATGCCGACGCCGCAGGGCGCCGTCACCGACATCGGCGTCAGCTCGAACGGCTGGCTCACCTTCGACTCGACGGTCACCGACAGCGACTACACAGAGACCGTCCAGGAGCTGCTCGACGACCCCTGGAGCCGGCTGGCGTTCCTGTGGGACGACCTCAACCCGTCTGCCGGCGGCACGATCAACCTCGAACAGGTCAGCACGGGCGAGTTCCACGTGACCTTCACAGACGTGCCCGAGTTCAGCAACACCGGCGCCAACACGTGCCAGGTCGCGCTGTTCGACACCGGGGTGATCGAAGTGCGCTACGGCACCTGCTCGCTGCTCGACTGCATCACGGGCGTCTCCCCCGGCTTCGGCGCGACCGACGGCGGCGGCATCGACTTCTCGAACCTCAGCAACCTCGGCGCCGTCCTGGTCAACACGGGCGTCGGCCCGTTCAGCGACAACATGGAGCTGAGCGCCACCCGCCCGGTGCTCGGCGCCAACTGGGACCTGACGACGACCGGCGTCGACCCGGTGTCACCGTTCGCGCTGACCTTCATCGGCGATCGCGGCCCGGTCATCCCGCTGTCCGCGATCGGCATCGCGGCGCCGGGCTGTGACGCGCTGCTGCAAACTTCGCTCGGCATCCTGGCGGGCCTCAACAGCGGCGCGCCGATCACGGTGTCGCTGACGCTGCCCAATAACCCGAGCCTCGCGGGCCTGATGCTCAGCGGCCAGTCGCTCTGCCTGACGCTGCAGAACGTGGCCAACATCTGGACGTCGAACGCCGTCGAGGGAACGCTCGGCAACTGAGCGCGTCGGACCGCGGGCGAGGACTCGCAAGCCGGACGCCGCCGCTCGTCTCTAATGGCCACGCGGCGGCGGCCGTAGCCCGCAAACGCCGCCCGCGTCCGTGTCACCAGGGCGAGCGGTAGAGCCCGAGGCGGTCCTTGAAGAGCATCCAGAAGTAGCTCATGTCTCGGAGGTAGCGGCGCCAGTAACGACGGGGCTCCGTCGTGATGCGGTAGACCCACTCGAGGCCGTTGCGCGTCATCCAGCGCGGCGCGCGCTTCACCGCGCCCGCCTCGTAGTCGATGGTCGCGCCGACGCCCATCCACACCTTGACGCCCGGGCAGCGGTGCTTGTAGCGCTGGATCCAGATCTCCTGCTTCGGCGCGCCGAGGCCGACGATCACGCAGGTCGCGCCCGAGTCGTTGAGGAGCTGGATCACCTCTTCGATCTCCGCCTCGTCGGTGACGAACTGCATCGAGGGGGAGTGCGCGCCGACGACGAGCTCGCGGCCGACGCGCTCGTTCGTGCGCCGTCGGGCCTCCTGGGCGATCCCGGGCTTCGCGCCCAAGAAGAAGACCTTCACGTCGGGGTTGGTGGCGTGGTGGTCACAGTAGGTGGGCACGATGTCCGAGCCCGACACCTTCGCCTGGATACCGCGCCCGACGAACTTGGTGCCCCAGAACACGTACTTGCTGTCGGACGTGATGAAGTCCGCGCGTCGATACGCCTCGTAGAAGTCGCGGTTGTTGTGGAGGTGATGCAGGTGATCCGGGTTCAGCGTGAAGACCACCCCTTCGTGGAGCTGCTCCATCAGCTGGCCCATGTCCAGATCGTCGATCCAGACGTTCAGCATCCGAGACTGCTTCCACGACCGCACCGGCGGCTCCGCGGCGCCGACGCCGCGCGACGCCGTGTCCGCACTTGCCTGCTCTTTGGGCTCGACGACGGTCATGCTCCTCAGCGCCTCGCCTCGCGGCTCCACGCGTCCTCGATGAGCTTCGCGCTCGACTCGATGTTGGCCTTGCTCGAAGCGCCGAACACGATCGAGTCCAGCCCGTCGAGGCCGCAGACCCAGTCGATGGCCTCCTTCGGGCGGATGGCCCCGGAGGCGAACACCGACATGGCGATGGAGCGGCACGCGCCGCTCTCGAGCAGCTCGCGGTAGCGCTCCAGGCCTCCGCACATCCGGAAGCCGACCTTGTTGATGTTGGCGCAGACGATGGGCTTCTCGATCCCCATCCCGGTCAGCACCTCGACGGCCTTCGGCATGTTCATCGTGATGAACCCCGCCTCCGCGCCGTACTTCTCGCCGACGTAGTCGTGGAACTGCTTGAGCAGGTCGTGCATCCCGAGGCCGAGCAGCAGGTCGGTGACCACGTTCTGGATGAAGATGACCGGCGTCGCGACGCCCTGGAACATCATCATCTCCGCGTCCACCAGCATCCGCATGATGCGGCCGAGGTCGTAGGTCATGCCAGCGATCGCGCCCTTGACCAAGGTGTCCATGAGCCCGCCGGGCGAGACCTTCTTGAGCGTGCCCAGGATCCCCAGCTCGGTCGTGTAGTTGGCGTATTTGTGCGCGTAGGGCATGCACGGGTAGAACTGGAAGCCCTCCCAACGCGCCGGCTCCGCCTTGACGGCGTCGACCACCTCGGAGATCCGATCGTGCGTCGTGCACATGAACGCGCGGATGCCGGCGTCGTAGGCGTCGCCGAGCACGCGCATGATCGCGCCGGTGTCCGCGAAGCGCATCAGCTGCGCCCGCGCCTTCTCCTCCGACATGTGGTTGACGCCGAAGAACTGGTTGTCGCCGAAGAGGATCTTCTCCATCACACCACGCCCCCGCTCTTGCGCGCGATCTCGTCGATCAGCTCGTCGGTGCGGCAAGCGCTCGCGAACGAGTTCTCGCCGTCCAGGTCATTGTCCCGCACGGCGCGGACGAACGCGTCGATCTGGGCGCTGTATTCCTCGCCGCGGAGGTAGTAGTTCACGGGCTCCTGCAGGTCGGTGATGTAGCGCGTGGTGTAGCCCTCGCCGTAGCCGGCCGCTGCGCACGGCGCCACGAGGAAGGCCTGGCACTCCTGTCGGTCGACGACGACGCGGCCGTTGTCCCCCCAGATCGAGACGGTCGTGCTCATCTTCCGTTGGCACGGGTCGCTCCAGTTGGCCTCGAGGCGGCCGTCGAACCCGGCCTCGTAACGGAACGTCGCGCGGACCACGTCTTCTACCGCCGCCGAGAAGACCTTCGCGCAGTGGGCGTAGGAGACCTCTACCGGGTCGCCGACGATGAAGTTCATCAGGTCGATGACGTGCGACGCGTAG
>CAZTQF010000117.1:0-7225 GCA_964615255.1 uncultured candidatus Brocadiaceae bacterium
GCGCACCCGCCGACGTGTTCGCCTCGGCGGACCTGGAGCAGATGGAGCGGGTCGTCGCCTACGGGCAGGCGGCCGGCGCGCCCCGGGTCTTCGCGCGCAACACGCTCAGCATCGTCACGCCGATCGACGACGACGCGAACGTCGCAGCACTGGCCGACCTCGGCCGCGAAGGCGTGACGTCGCTGCTGTGCGCGCCGGACGTACCGGCCGGACGCTACGCGCGCGAGGCCCTGCATCGGGCCGGCGTGAGCTGCACGCCGGCCTCCGACGAACCCAGCGTCCGCGCGGTGGTCAGCAAGGTATCGCTCGGCGTCGCGGACGCCGGCGTCGTGTACCGCACCGACGCGGCGGCGGCCAGAGGCCGCGTCCGGGAAGTGTCGATCCCTGCGCTGCACAACGTCACCGCGAGCTATCCGATCGTGCCGATCGCGACCGGCGCGGCGCCCGAGCACGGCCACGCGTTCGTCGCGTTCGTCCTCGGCGACGCCGGCCGCCGCGTCCTGACGCAGCACGGATTCGCGGCGCCGTGAGCTCGGTCCGAGCACCGATGCCCCGCTGGGTGACCGCGATCGCGGCCGTGGCGTTGCTGCTGTTCCTGGCCCCCCTCGTCGGCCTCGCCTACGCAGCACCCTGGGCCGAGCTGGTCGGACTCCTGGACGCGCCCGAGACCCTCTCCGCGATGGGGCTCTCGCTGCAGTGCTCGCTGCTCTCGGCCGCGCTCTGCGTCGCGCTCGGCCTGCCGCTCGCGACCTGGCTCGCGCACGGCGACGGGTTCCTGCGGAAAGTAGCGCGCGTGGTCACGACGCTGCCGATGGTGCTGCCCCCGGTCGTGGGCGGCATCGCGCTGCTGCTCGCGTTCGGCCCCAAGGGAGTGGTCGGCGCGCCGCTCGAAGCGTGGTTCGGCGTCGAGCTCCCGTTTACGCGCGGCGCGGTCGTGCTGGCGACGACCTACGTGGCAATGCCGTTCTTCGTGCTGACCGTCGAGAGCGGCCTGCGCAGCTTCGATCCCCGCTACGTAGACGCAGCGACGACGCTGGGCGCCTCGCCGTGGCGCGCGTTCGTCACCGTCACGCTCCCGATGATCGCGCCGTCGCTCCGCGCTGGCCTGCTGATCGCGTGGGCGCGCGCGCTCGGCGAGTTCGGCGCGACCATCACGTTCGCTGGCAGCTTCGAGGGGCGCACGCGCACGCTGCCGCTGGCTGTCTACCACGCGCTGGAATCCAAGCCCGCGGCCGCGATCGCGCTGAGCATCGTGCTGCTCGCGATCTCGGCTGCGGTGCTGTTCCTGCTGCGGAAGAAGTGGTTCCCGATCCGATGAGCCTCGACGCACGCTTCTCCCTGCAGCGAGGCACGCTCTCGCTCTCGGTCGCTCTGCAGGTAGCGGACGGGGAGACCCTGGCGCTGCTCGGCCCCAACGGCGCCGGCAAGTCGACGACGCTGCAGGTGCTGGCAGGGCTGCTGCCCATCGACCACGGCCACGTGCGCATCGACAGATCGACGGTCGACGCGGGCTCGCAGGGGGCGACCACCCCGCCGGAAGGTCGCGACGTCGGCTACGTGTTCCAGGACCACCTGCTGTTCGAGCACCTGACCGCGCGCGACAACATCGCCTACGGGCTCCGCTGCCGCGGCTCGAAGCCGCGGCTGGCGCGCGCCGCCGCGGAGACCTGGCTGCAGCGCGTCGGGCTCCCGGGACGCGGGGACGCGCGGCCGCGTGAGCTCTCGGGCGGCGAGGCGCAGCGCGTCGCGCTGGCGCGGTCCCTGGCGACCAAGCCCCGGCTGCTGCTGCTCGACGAGCCGCTCGCGGCGGCGGACGCCTCAGCGCGGCTGGCGCTCCGGCGCACGCTGCAGTCCCAGCTGCGCACGTTCGCGACGACCTGCGTCGTCGTCGTGCACGACCTCGACGACGCGCTGGCGCTCGCCGACCGCATCGCGGTGCTCGAGGCCGGCCGCATCGTCCAGAGCGGCACCGTCGACGAGCTCGGCCAGCGGCCGGCGTCCCGCTACGTCGCCGACCTGATCGGCTGGAACTGCTTCCGCGGCGAGTGTCGGGACCACGAGCTCACCGTCGAGAGCGGCGCGCGCCTCCACGTCGGCACGGCCCATCGAGGCCCGGTCATCGCGACCCTGCACCCCCGCGCGGTCGCGCTGTTCCGCGAACGCCCGTCGGGTTCCCCCCGAAACGTCTGGCGCGCGCCGGTGGAAGCGACGGAGCGGAGCGTGGAGTGCGTGCGCGTGCGGCTCGGCGGCGACCTGCCGGTGATCGCCGAAGTGACGGAGTCCGCGGTCGCCGAGCTGCGGCTCGACGAGGGCGGAGAGGTCTGGGCGGCGATCAAGGCCACCGAGTTCCGGGTCGCGCCGATCTAGCGACGCTGCTCTTCGACCGCGCTGCCGCGCGACCACGCCTCCAGGAGCAGCGGCGCGAGCGCCGCCATGGGGCGCGCCTCGAGCTCTGCGGGGACGTCTAACCCGTCGCAGAACCCTGCCTCCCGCAGCGGCTGCAGCAGCCGCGGATCGCTGCTGATCACGTGGACCGGGACGTCGTGGCTAGGATCTGCTGGAGACAGCGACCCGGCGATCGGCGGCTGGTGATCGCCGACCACGACGACGACCGATGGTCGCGGCGCCTGCGTCGCGAAGCCGACGCTGGCGCGGAGCACGTACTCCAAAGAGGTCGCGTAGGCCGGGACGACGGCCGGGTCGCGCAGGATCGACAGGTAGTAAGTGTCGTGGCGGACCGCCGGCTCCGCTGCGAAGTCGATCGACGTGAGGTCCCAGTCCGGCGCAAACGGCGGCACCGCGGTCCACGGCGCGTGGCTGCTGACGCCGACGTACATCGTGAAGACCGGCTGCTTGGCAGGGCGCACGCAGCGGTCCAGCAGCCGTCCGAGGGCGAACTGATCGGGCATCGCGCCGAAGTCGTAGCGCGCGCCTTCGTAGCCGAGCTCGGGCTGGATGATCGACCGATCGAAGCCGTAGAACGCGTCGCCCTCCGGCCAGTGGATCGGCATGCCCGGCTGCACCTCGCAGGTCTCGTAGCCGCAGGCGCGGAAGCGCTTCGGCAGCGCGACGACGTCGCTCGCCATCAGCAGCTCACGCGCCTGCTCGCTCGGGACCCGCGCGCCGGTCAGCAGCTCGGCGTGCGCGAGGCCGGAGCGTCCGCCGCATACCGCCGGCGCGAGCGCGGCGCTGCAAGCTGCGAGGCCCGCGTCGCGCAGGACCTCTTCCAGCCCCGCGAACAGGCGCGTCGTCCGCGCGCGGAGGTCCGGGTGCCGAAGCGCGACGCGCCCGTACGACTCGACGACGAGCACGTGCACGTCTGCGCCGTCGAGCAGCGCGAGGTCGTGCGGAACTTCCCGCATCCGCCGCGCAGCGGCAGCGACCGCGTCGCGCAGCGGCGCCCTGCGCGCCTCGGGATCGAGCCAGCCGCGCACACCATCGGCCACCACGGAGGCGAACGTGGCCAGCGGCGAGCGGCTGAACGGCCGCTGCGGGCAGACCAGCGCGGCCAGGACCACCAGCTGCAGCGCGACGAGCCAGCAGCAGCCGACGACGGCATGCGCTGCTCCCCGGGTCACGGCGCGCAGCGACCGCGCGGTGAGCCACGCGAGGCACACGACGGAGACCAGGATCACGCCCAGCGACAGCCAGCGCTCCCAGACAGCGGCCTTGTCGGACCACGCGAGGAAGATCGCCCACAGCTGCCCGATGTCGACGAGCTCGAAGTCCTTGTGGAACGCGAGCGCGCTCACGACTTCGCAGAGGCGCGAGAACGCCGAGAGCATCAGGCAGCCCGCGCCGACCGCTGCGGCCAAGCGCGGCCATCCGGCGGCGGCGCCGACGACCGCGACGGCGAACACCAGCAGCAGGTCGATCGGGACCTCACACGCGGCGAGCGCGTAGAGCTCCGGCGCGTGCAGCGGCACGACAGCCAGCGCATGCAGCCACGCGAACGCCAGCACGAAGCCGACGCGCTGGCGCCAACGGGCAGCTCCGGTCACGTTCCGTCATCGACCACCAAGGCACCGCCCCTGACGCGATACCGCGGGCCGATCGCCGCCACGGCGCCTTCTTCGGGCAGCCACGCAGCGACTCGGACCTGTGCGCCCGCTGCCAGGGGCTGCGGGAGCTCGAGCGACCACGGCACGACGCGCCCAGCACCCGCGTAGTCGGGCCAACACGTCGCCGCGAGCGTGGCCGTGGCGCCTGGCGCTTCGACGACCGCGACGAGCCACGCCGCCGTCGCCCCTCGCAGCGAGCTGAAGACCTCGCCCCGCAGCTCTCCGGAGCTCACGCGGGTCACGCGGCCCAGCTCCGCGCGCGGCGAGCCCACGTCGGCGAAGCGCTGCGCCTCGACCCGCGAGGGGAGGGGGACGACGCCTCGCGCGACCAGCGCGTCCAGCCGCGACGGGTCGCCGTAGACCGCGCGCACGCCGGACGGCGCGGCGACGAGTCGAGCCGCAGCGACGGCGGCCCGGACGCGCGCGCGCCGGAGGTCCTCGAGCCCCGCGTGCCAGTCCGCGATCCCGAGCACGACCAGCGCGCCTGCGGCGAACGGCAGCAGCGCAGCACCAAACCGGATCGCGAGCAGGCCGATCGTCCCGAGCGGCAGGAGGAACGCGCCGTAGACGGCCTCGCGGGTCGTGCCTACGGGCGGCGAGAGCTCGTAGCGAACGGCCGCGACGGCCGTCACCGCGAGGCCGAAGACGAGGCAGCTCCACCACGGACCGGAGCGGGCCAGCGCCTCCTCGTCGCGCCTGCCGACGGGCAGGAGCAGCAGCAGCGGCAGCGTCCAGCTGAGCAGACCGAGCGCGTGCTCGTCGAGCGTGGACGTTGGGACCAGGTCCAGCCACGCGGCCCCGGTCTCCGTCAGGATGCGCGCGGCCATCTCACGTGGCGCGCGGCTGATGTGCGCGAAGAGGTCGGCGTCGGCCGCGCCGAAAGAGGGCGCCGTCCGCAGCGCGAACCAGGACGCGAGGTTGCCGACGACCAGCAGCGCCCCCAGCCACGCGACGGCGCGCACGCTGACGGAGACGCGGCACCGCGCCATCAGCGCAGGAATCAGCGCCAGGGCGGTCGCCATTCCGTTGGCGTGACACAGCGGCGCGAGGCCTGCGATCACCACCACGCCTCCGGCGCGCAGCGGGAACCGCCCGCCGACCTGCAGCCAGCCGATCCCCGTCACCAACAAGGCGGGCGCCAAGAGGACACCGACCCGCTCCGCGTGGAGCCAGTTGCTCCCGTATCCGGGTGACGCGACGAGCAGCCCGAAGACGAACAGCCAGACGAGCGCCGCGCCGCGGCCGACGACCTCCTCTGAGAATGCCCGGCGGGCGACGGTCGCGAGCGACGACGCCAGCCACAGGACGCAGACCACGTTGAGCCACAGCACGGACCGCGCGGTCGCGCCCGGGACCTCGAGCGCGGCGAGATGCAGCGCGCGGGCCGCGAGGTGCAGCGGCCCGCCGCCGTCGCGGAGCCATTCGTCGAACGTCCAGACCGTCGCCATCTCGCCGAGCGCTTGACGCGTGCTCGCCGGCTCAGGCAGATCCGGCGCCAACGCTGCCCAACCGACGACCGCGAGCAGCGGCAGGACCGCGACGAGCCAGCAGAGAAACCGCGCGTTCATCGCTCCGACAGCTCCACCGGTTCGGCCATGATCACACGGTAGCAGGCCGCGTCCCGCGCATAGAGCCGCTCGAGGCGGAGGCCGCCGACGAAGGCGTCCAGCACGCGCCGCGCAGACGGCACGGGCAGCAATCGCCTGGCCCACCGAATGCGGCCGAGCGAGCGGTCGATCTCCGCCAGGGAGCGCCGCGGCACCTGCGCGGTGAGATCGACGGATCGCGTGACGCGCAGCCCGGCCGCTGCGAGCGCGGCGTCTGCCGCTGAGACGCTGCAGAGCGGCGGTGAGCTCCACGCGTCGGCGAGCGCCGCGAGGTCTTCGTCCGCAGCAGCGGCCGCGCCGCCGGCGTAGAGGTCCTCGAGCCACACGAACCTCGGCCGCGCCGCACCGGCGAGCGCCGCGGCGACGGCGGCGAGGACCTCACGAAGGCGCTCGGTGTGACCCAGCGCCTCGACCGCCAGCACGAGGTCTGCCGCCGGGAGTTCGTCTTCCAGCGCAGCGGCGTCGAAGCGGCAGCGATCGGCGACGCCTCGGGCCGCCGCCACGCGGCGAGCGCGGTCCACCTGAAAGCGACTCGGCGTGATGCCGATGCCTTCCTTTGCGCCCGCGTCGATCGCGCGCAGCAGCGACGCCCCGAAGCCGCAGCCCAGATCGAGCACCCGCGCGCCCGCGACGCCGCCGGCGAGCTCTCTCAGCCAGGCATCCAGCGACGCCGCTCCGTCCGCGGGACCGTCCCCGTCGCGCCCCGCGCGCAGGCGCTTGCGGAGCTCGAGGCGGTCGAGCGCGGCAGGCGTGACGCCGCGACGCGCGCGCCACCACTGGAACCGCGCGAGGCTCTCGTAGAGCTGGACGACCGCGCGGTCACGCATGGCGGTCGGCGCGCTCCAGGACGAAGATCAGCTCGTTGCACCACCGCAGCGGCGTCCACGAGCCCGCGACGCGCTCCGGACGAGCGGGCGACGGGCGCTGACCCGGGAGGAGCTGCTGCCACCGCTGCCGCGGCCACTGGTCGGGCAGCACGTCCACGACGCGGAGCCCGCAGCGCTCGAACAGGGCGCGCCAGCTCGCGAGCGTGAGAGCGTCCTGGTGGCCGCGGCGCTCGCGGTTGCCGAGCCCTTGGCGCCAGACCCGCCAAACGAGCGTGCTGGCGTTGCGGACCAGGAAGCAGAACCGGGCCGAGGGACGCGCGACCCGCAGCATCTCCCGCAGCGCCTGCTCTCTGTCCAGGAACCGCTCGAGCGAACCCAGACAGGTGACGCCGTCGAAGCTGCCGTCCTCGAAGGGGAGCGCTTCGGCGTTCGCGACGCGCACGCCGACGCCTGGGAGCTGCTCGCGCGCGAGCTCGACGGCCGCCGGGGAGAGGTCGACGCCACAGGTCTCCAGGCCGCGGTCAACCGCGGCGCGGAGGGCGAGGCCCGGACCGCAGGCGACGTCGAGGTGGCGCGCGCCGGGCCGGAGCCCGAGCAGCTGCAGGAAGATCGGATAGGCGCGCGGCGGCCGCAGGTAGCGCAGCCCGAGTCGGCGGTAGGTCTCGTCGAACCACGACGCGACGTCCGACTGGGTAACGGGTGGCGCAGGCACGGGCTCAGCGCATCCCCG